>CAJOIN010000120.1 GCA_905234515.1 uncultured Selenomonas sp. | reverse complement strand
AGGCCGGTGAGGCCCACGCGCATACGGGCTCCAGGGGGCTCGTTCATCTGGCCATAGATGAGGGCCGTCTTGTCGATAACCCCGGACTCGGTCATTTCGTTCCAGAGGTCATTGCCTTCACGGGTACGCTCGCCCACGCCTGCGAAGACGGAGTAGCCGCCGTGCTCGGTAGCGATGTTATGGATAAGCTCCATGATAAGCACGGTCTTGCCCACGCCTGCGCCGCCGAAGAGGCCGATCTTACCGCCCTTGGAATAAGGAGCGATGAGGTCAACCACCTTGATGCCCGTCTCCAGGATGCTGGTGGCAGTCTCCTGCTGGTCAAACTTGGGGGCAGGGCGATGGATGGGCCAGAACTCCTTGTTGCCCACGGGCTTGGGGTTGTGGTCAACGGTCTGCCCCAGCACGTTGAACACGCGGCCCAGGCACTCATTGCCTACGGGCACCTTGATGGGAGCGCCGGTGTCCTCAGCCTCCATGCCACGCTGGAGACCATCGGTGGAGCTCATGGCGATGCAGCGGGTAACGCTGTCACCCAGATGCTGCATGACCTCAACCACCAGGTCAATTTCAACCTTGTCGGCCTTGCCCTTGATGGTGATTGCATTCAGTATCTCCGGCAGCTCCCCTGCCGGGAACTCGATATCTACGACAGGCCCGATGACCTGTACGACTTTACCTTTTGCCAATGTAAAACCTCCTCCTTCCAGGGCTTGCGCCCTTGAGGATATGTATTGCGCACCGTCAAAAACTACGCGCATAATAGAGCCAATCTTACTTCAGGGCTTCTGCACCGCTGACAATCTCGTTGATCTCCGTGGTGATGCCTGCCTGACGTACCTTGTTATAATGCAGTTCCAGCTTGGATATGAGCTCGGCTGCGTTGTCAGTAGCGTTGGACATGGCATTCATGCGGGAAGAAAGCTCGCTGGCCGCCGACTGCAGCAAAGCTGCATAAACGGTGGTGTAGAGGTACTGGGGCAGCATATGGCCCAGCACCGCCTCAGCGGAAGGCTCATAGATGTACTCGGTGCTGGGGCCCTTTGCTTCCCCTTCCTCTGCCGGAGCGGCAAAGGGCAGGAGCTGTACGGTCTCAGGCACGCAGGAAATGGCCGACACGAAACGTGTATAGACCATCTGCACATCAGAAATTTCCCCGCTCTTAAACCTTTCAATAAGATGCCTTGCCACCTGCTGGGCATGTTCGAAGCTGGGCTTCTCGGAAAACCCCGTGAAGGACTCAGCTACGTTATAGCCACGGTGATTGAAGAAGTCCCGGGGCTTTCTGCCTACGGTGACCACTTCCGTAGAGGCCTTGTCCACAATGGAGTTCAAAGCCTCCTTGCAGGCATTGCTGGAATAAGCGCCAGCCAGGCCCTTGTCGGCTGCCATCACCAGCACCAGACGGTGCCCGTCCTCATGCTGTTCCAGCAAAGGATGGGAAAACTCTCCGCCCACAGTCACGGCAATGCTCTTGACCACCTCAGACACCTTTTCCGCATAGGGACGGTTGGCCTGGGCAGCTTCCTTGGCATGGCGCATACGGGACGTTGCCACCATGTCCATGGCATTGGTGATCTGCTGGATGCTCTTGACGCTCTTGGTGCGGCGCTTGATGTCTTGTAAGCTAGGCATGAAAATCCCTCCTTACGCCATCTTGTAGTCCACAGTTTCCTTGAACTCCTCGATAGCCTGGGAGATTTCCTTCTCAAGGGCATCATCCAGCTTCTTCTGCTCGGCAATCTTCTTGCCCGTCTCGGGATGAGACGTATGCATGAACTTGATGAAATCGTCCTGGAACTTCACGACCTTGTCCACGGGAATATCCGTCAGGAAGCCACGAACAGCGGTGAAGATAGTCAGCACCTGATCCTCGACGGAAAGAGGTGAATACTGGGCCTGCTTCAGAGTCTCAACCATGCGCACACCGCGGTCCAGCTGGGCCTTGGTAGCCTTGTCCAGGTCGGAAGCGAACTGGGCGAAAGCTGCCAGCTCGCGGTACTGAGCCAGGTCCAGACGCATGGTGCCTGCCACCTGCTTCATGGCCTTAATCTGTGCGGAGCCGCCGACACGGGACACGGAAAGACCCACGCTGATAGCCGGGCGGATACCGGAATAGAATGCGTCCGTCTCCAGCATAATCTGGCCGTCGGTGATGGAGATGACGTTGGTCGGAATGTAGGCCGACACGTCCCCTGCCAGGGTCTCGATGATGGGCAGAGCCGTGATGGAGCCTGCCCCCAGCTCGTCGGAGAGCTTGGCTGCGCGCTCCAGGAGGCGGGAGTGGAGGTAGAAGACATCGCCAGGATATGCCTCACGTCCGGGGGGACGACGAAGCAGCAGGGACATGGCGCGGTAAGCGGCTGCATGCTTGGTAAGGTCATCGTATACGCAGAGGCAGTGGCCGCCGTGGCCGTTCTCGTCCTTGGTATACATGAAATACTCAGCCATAGCTACGCCGGCATAGGGAGCCAGGTACTGAAGCGGCGCACTGTCGGAAGCAGTAGCTGCCACCACGATGGAATACTCCATAGCGCCGTGGTCTTCCAGAGTCTTCACCACACGGGCAACCGTGGAGGCCTTCTGACCGATGGCCACATAGACGCAGATACAGTTCTGGCCCTTCTGGTTGATGATGGTATCCGTGGCGATAGCCGTCTTGCCGGTGCCGCGGTCACCGATGATGAGCTCGCGCTGGCCGCGCCCGATGGGCACCAGTGCGTCGATGGCCTTGAGGCCGGTCTGGAGAGGCTCATGGACGGACTTGCGGTCTGCAATGCCCGGTGCCTTGAACTCTACAGGGCGGGTTTCCGTGGTCTTGATGGGTCCCTTGCCATCGATGGGACGGCCCAGAGCGTCAACCACGCGGCCAATCATGGCCTTGCCCACGGGCACCTGCATAATCTTGCCCGTGCGCTTTACCGTAGCGCCTTCCTTAATCTCGATGTCGCCACCCAAGATAACGGCACCTACGTTGTCCTGCTCAAGGTTCAGGACCAAACCATATATATCATTGCCGAAATCGAGAAGCTCGCCTGCCATGGCCTTATCAAGGCCGTGGATATGGGCGATGCCGTCGCCGATTTCGATAACCGTACCCACATCATCGACATTCAGGTCAACATTGTAGTTCTTGATCTGGTCTTTGATGATAGCGGTTATTTCTTCCGGATTCATTTTCATATTTCGCTGTCACCCCAGTTTCGTCATTATGCTGCCTGCTCCAAGGGAGCTGCAGCCTTTAATTGGCTAAGAGCTGTGCCGTCATCTCCTGCAGGCGGCCGCGCACGGAGCCATCGATGCGCTTGTCACCGATGCGGACCACTACGCCGCCGATCAGGGCTTCATCCGTATGGGTGCGGAGAGTTACCTCCTTGCCCGTGACGGAAGCAAGCTTCTTCTGGATCTTTTCCTGCTGGGACGAGGTAAGCTGCTGGGCGCTGGTGACATCTGCCACCACGATGCCCCTTGCCTCGTTGGAAAGGCTGCGGTAAATCTCCTCGATAGCATCGAAGAGCTCTATGCGGCGCTTATCCACCAGAATGTAGAGGAAGTTCAGGACGGTCTTGGAAAGCTCGCCCTCAAAGAGCCTCCCCAGAAGCTCCTTCTTATCCTGCCTCTGTATCTGCGGGTTGGCAAGATACCCCTTGAGCTGGGGAACACTGGCCAAATCCTTCTTCACCGAGGCCAGCTCATCACCATAAGGAATGAGCTTATTCTCTTCCTGGGCCAGCTCGAACATAGCCTTGGAGTATTTGCGTGCTAACTGTAAATTCAGCATGACAGATCACCAATCTTATTCTTATCGAGCTTTGCCACGAAATCGCCTATGAGCTGCTCGTTCTCAGCAGCATCCAGGTTCTTGGAGATGATTTTGCCGGCTGCAGCCATGGAAAGCGCCACCATCTGGGTGCGCAGCTCTTCCACTGCCCGTTCGCGGTCACGCTGAATCTCAGCGCGCGCCGCCTTCTTCATCTGCTCGATTTCGCGCTCCGTATCGGCCTTGCGGGCAGCACGGTATTCTTCCGCGCGCTCCTCGGCCTTGGCCTGGATTTCCTGGGCCCTGGCACTGGCATCGGCAAGTTTTGCCTTATAGTCAGCCAGCACGGACTCAGCGGCAGCCGCATCGTCATCAGCACGCTGAATACTTTCAGCAATGCGGTTCTCACGGGCCTTCAGCATACGCACCACCGGGTCATAAGCCAACCAGCGGAGCAGCGCCACCAGGATCAGGAAGTTCAGGATCTGCGCAACCAGCGTCATGTTCAGATCTATCAATTCCTATGCCTCCCTTCAAATAACAATCAAAATAAGATTCTTATTTGATCAGCGGGTTAGCATAGAGCATGATGAGGGCCACGACCGTCGCGATGATGGCCATGGACTCGATGAGGCCGACGGAAATCAAAGTGTTGGTGAAGAGCTTGCTGCCGGCTTCCGGCTGACGGGAAAGACCTTCGATGAAACGGCTGGTGACCAGACCATCACCTACACCAGCGCCAATAGCGGCAAGACCCATCGTAATACCTGCGCCAACCAGAGCAGCGGCTACCATAATTGCGTTTTCCATGAAAAAATCCTCCTTAATAATGAAAGATAAAAAAATTACTCTTCATCCTCTTTGACTGCGTTGGCGAAATACGCCATGGACAGCATCGTAAAGATGAACGCCTGCACGGCACCGATGAAGATACTGAAGGCCAGCCAGATAACTGACGGCACCGGCATCCAAATCGGCATGAGCTTCAGCAGGATGATGATGAGAATCTCACCTGCCAGGATGTTGCCGAAGAGACGGAAGGACAGCGTAATTGGCTTCGCAATCTCTTCTATGGCGTTGATGATGACAAAGACCGGCGTCGGCTTGAAGAAATGACCGATATAATGGCCGCCCTTCTTGACAACCCCCAGCACATGCACCATCACGATGACCAGCAGGGCCAAGCCCAAAGTGGTGTTCAGGTCATTGGTTGGCGACGCCATCCCGGGGATGAGTCCCAGCCAGTTGGACACCAGCAGGAACATGAACAGCGAGATGATGAAGGGAGCCAAGAACATGCCGCCCTTGCCCATGGTACCTCGCATCTGCCCCTGCAGACCCTCGACAACCATCTCAATCACATTCTGCCAGCCCTTCGGCACCAATGAAAGGTTCCGAACAGCCAGGAAGGCAATGATCAGGACGATTGCCATGGTGAGCCAAGTCATGCAGAGGGTTTCCCAGTTAAAGGTCATACCAGCCCACTGCACGACTTCGCGTACACCGATTTCATGCATAAACCTCTACCTCCTCCAGGGCCTTGCCCCAATATTTGGGGGAACTGCCCAGAAATACAGAAATTCCTGTCAGTTCCTTATGAAAACCGGCGCAAGTCGTGTGACTTAGCCCCGCTTTCCTTTCTTTAGATTGTTGCCTATCATCAAAACCAAAGCCGTCAGATAGACAGTCAAAAACCCCAGCACCGTCACGGCAAAGACCTG
>CAJOIN010000119.1 GCA_905234515.1 uncultured Selenomonas sp. | reverse complement strand
CGGTGCGGGGCTGGGATGGATGATGGTGAGTGCCCTGCGCCGATTGAGCTCCGCAAAAATCTTTTCCCAGCGTTTATCTCCCAGATAAATGCCACGGGCATTGCTGGGAACTTTTACCCCCAAGGCCCCCAGCTTATCCATGGCATAAGCGATTTCCTGCAGGGAACCATCAATGCTTGGGAATGGCACCGTAGCCACAAAGCCGAATTTGTCAGGATACTGCCTGCATAAAGCTGCCGTTTCCTCGTTGATCTGCCTGGCCACCTCACAGGCAAGCTGCTCATCACCGTTATAAATATGCGGGGTCGCCAGGGATAAGACGGTGTAGTCAATCCCCGCCTCAGCCATAAAGGCCAGATGAGCTTCCGCCGACCACTGAGGCAGGGGAAAGCCCTCCTCGGCCAGAGGATCTATGCCCAGCTTTTTCAGCCCTTCGATGTAAGCAGGCAGCATAGCGTGAGCATGGATATCTATTTTGCGGCCTGACGGCAGTTTCACTGCCCCCGCCGAAGCCGCCTGGGCATCGCTCCGCCAAACCTCGCCCATGCCCAGCAGGGCCAAAGCGCTCAAAGCACCGACTTTCAAAAAATCACGCCGTTTCAAGCTTCATTTGCTCCTTTCCTGACTGCCAACAGCCTGCACAGGCTGCTACGCCTTCTGTCTGCCATGCCAGCATCCCCTCGGCCGAAATCCCTGGCATATAATTCCTCCCCCTGTATAAAAATGACACCATGTAACCTTTCTTGTTTACCATTATATATTTAAAATGACACTATGTCAATATTATTTATGAAGCCAGCTTCAATTTTTGTCACTTGGAGCAGCCTTCAAAGTAAGAACAGCCCTTCGCAAGCAAAAAGAGCCTGCCTCAAGCAAGCTCTCCCTTTTGCCTCTTACGGCAACTTATTGTACTCTTTTTCCTCTACCGGTTCACACCATTCGCTGGAAGCATTCTCTCCCGGCACTTCTATGGCCAGATGCTGGAAGGCGGAATCCTTGGCCGCGCCATGCCAGTGCTTGACATTGGCAGGGATATGCACCACATCACCGGCCTTCAGCTCCTGCGCCGGCTTGCCCCACTCCTGATACCAGCCACGTCCGGCGGTGACCAGAAGCATCTGGCCGCCGCCCTTGTCGGCATGATGGATATGCCAATGGTTGCGGCAGCCCGGCTCAAAGGTCACATTGCCGATGACCACCTGCTCGGTGGAAATCATATTGAGATAGCTCTTGCCGTCAAAATACTGGGCATAGTTGACATTTTCACCGCCCACCGGGAACATGCTGGTTGCCTGGATGGCTGCCAGATCCATACCAGCGTTTCCATTCGTTTTCGCATTCTCAGCTGCCGGCTCGTTATAAACCTCTTTCGCCAGATTGAAGGCCGCCCAGGCCTTGGGCCAGCCGGCATAGAAGCCCAGCTGAGTGATGACTTCAGCCATTTCTGCTTTGGTGACACCATTCTTCTTGGCCGACTGCAAATGATATTTCAGGGAGCTGTCCACCATCCCGCTGGCTACCAACGCCGATACCGTCACAATGCTGCGGTCATGCAAGGACAGAATATCATTTTTCGACCAGACCTCGCCAAAGAGGATATCGTCATTATAACGGGCAAAATCCGGGGCAAACTCACCGAGCTGCTGCCGTCCTGCCGTCTGAGTTACCTTCACTGCTGCACGTTTATTCGTATCTCCCATTGCTGCTGCCTCCACAGTAAATAAATTCGCTGTCATAAAAGTTGCGGCTGCTAGTCCTGCCGCAATGATTTTCTTCTTCATCCAGGCCTCCTTTTCCTGCTCCTTTCCCCCTCTGACTGCCACTCTAGCACTTGAAGTTCACTTCAAGTCAAGCAAAATTTTCGAGAGCGCAGCTATTCCGCCCGCCGATCGCCCGCTTCTATCGCAAGAATATGCCCGTCTCTGCCCGGGTTCATAGCGCAGCCCCAATTTTATACGCCATATCGGCAAAGGAAGATTTCTCCACCAAGGAACGTGCTCCGCAGCCGGTAGCCATCACCTGGCCCACATCCTGCCACTCCATGTAGCGTACCAGTGTTTCATAGTGATTGACCAGCGCCTCCATCGTCCAGTCAGCGCTGTTGTAGGCCGTAGCCATCATGATAGATTTCTTGCCATGCAATTTTCCCGTGCGGGAATAGAATCTGTCCACAATGACTTTCAGCTGCGCCGACATGCCGAAATAGTAAAGAGGTGTCGTCAGCACAATAAGGTCAGCCTCCAGCATCTTGGGCATCAGCTTATTTTCGATGGCATCCTTAAAGATACATGGGCCGTCCATGCCGCATTTGTCACAACCCTGGCAGGGATGCGTTTCCTCATGGGCTGCATCAAAGGTAAAGACCTCATGGCCAGCACTTCTGGCGCCCTCTGTAAACCTGTCCGCCAGGTAAATTGAGGTTGACTCTTCTTTGGGATGCGGACTGCTGGTAATCACGACAATTTTCATATTCCTTCCCCCCGATACGCTTCCTTTTTCCGGCACCACATTTTTCTTAGGCCCGCCATCAGCCAAGGCTGACAGACCGCAGCCTGACAAAAACAGAGTTATAGCGCCCGCAGTGGTGACTTTCAGAAACTCTCGCCTATTCACACACACCACTCCTGTAAATAAATGACATCATGTAATCTTTCTTGATGACTATTATATATTTATAATGACACAATGTCAATATTATTCGTAAAAAAATGACCGTCATCATAACGGTCATTGCTCATCGAAACTATTGCACCAGCCAGTATCCGAAACGGGCCAACTGTTTTGTATCTTTGCCGCCAATCAGCGGATAAAGTTAGCGGCTTGCCGCGGCTCTTTTTCCGGCAAGCCAAACTGTCCCCTGCCCAACTGGATGCTCTTCATCGGGAAGGTCATATTGCGTGCCAACGATTATGCCCAGACCTGCCACACCAATCACCGTCATGGCATCGTGGGTATGCCAGTCGCTGTAACTGCCTGGTTCAAAGGTAATACCGGAAAGTTTCACAAACTCCCTGCGATTCATGCTTCTCATCTAATTTCATCTCCTTTAGGGAACAGCAAATGTAAATTCTGCTAAATTGCCGAATCGGTGCATAGCAGCCAAATCTTCAGCCTTGATCCTGCCTACACGGATTACTTTCCATCCCCCAGCTTCTGCACCCATTATTCGTGTATTGAAATATTTTCTGGCTGTTGCCCAAGCGGGCAATATGACTCAGGCGGCCAAAGACCTCCACATCACGCAACCGACCCTTTCCCGCCAGATTATGGACTTAGAAAATAATTGGGGGACAGAGCTGTTCGTGCGTAAACATAAGCAGTTAACTCTGTCTGACAGCGGTTTCCTCTTCCAGCAAAGAGCAAAAGAAATCGCCCAGCTTGCCGACAAAGCCTGCAGGGAAATCGCCGAGCAAAAAGCACAAATGCAGGGAACAGTGACCATCGCTTGTGTGGAAAGCAGTGCATCGCGCCTTTTGCCGGAAATCATAGCTGCGTTCAGCCGGAATTTTCCTTCCGTCAAATATGAGCTGTATAGCGCTGACGGCAACGACATCCGCGAGAAAATCGACCGTGGCAATATCGACCTTGGCATCCTGTTAGAGCCTGTGGAGGTAGCAAAATACAACTTTCTTCACCTGCCCTGCTATGAAAAATGGGGTGTCGCCATGCGTGAGGATTCACCCCTTGCCCGAAAAGAAACGATTACCACGAAAGATATACAAAGGGTGCCCATCATCATTCCACGGCGCACCATTGTCATCGAAGAGATTTCCATATGGTTGGAGGTTGAGGAAAATCGACTTAACATTGTTGCCTCCCACAATTTGCCAACCAACGGGCTGCTTATTGCAAAGCAGGGCATTGGCTACCTCATTTGCGTCGAGGGCTCCTTTACCATACGCCCAATGCCAGGTCTTTGCTTTCGTCCGTTTCTGCCGGAACGCATCACGGGGCATGTACTGGCTTGGAAGAAAAACCACGCCCTCTCCCAGGTAACGCAGCATTTCCTGGAGTTTGTACGGAGCAAATACGAGGTTTCTCAAGACAGGCAGTCGTGAATTCATAGATACCCGTATTTTCTATCGTAGAGGAGCGCAGCTAGAAGAACCACCGCGCATGAACCCGCATTATGGACTAAAGCGCCTGTGGTCGGGGTAAGCAAACCAAAAACGGAAAGAACAATGGCTACAAAATTAATCAACATCGAAAGAGCAATGGCCGTCTTTATCTAAAACAACAGGATGATGACATGAAAAAAGAACTTCCGCACTTCAATGTTGGCACAGCCTATGGCGGTGCCCAGGACTGGTGCCACACCCATTGGATGAAAATAGGAGGCTGCGCCGCCATTACCGCCTGCGACTGCAGTCTCTACTTTGAGCTTCACAAGGGCAAGACCGGCCTCTGCCCTTACGCCCAAGACAATATATCCAAGGAAGATTATGTGGACTTCGCCTATGTCATGGAGCCTTACCTGCGTCCTCGCTGGACAGGCATAGACCGGCTGGATATCTACACAGATGGCTTTACCAGCTTTCTCCGTGACCATCAAGTCACAGACATTATCCTCTCCCCTTGGGATGGAGGTAGCAATCTGAAGGACACAATAGGCATCGTTAGGCAACAAATCGATAAAGGCTGGCCTATCCCATGCTTAACTCTCAAGCATGATAATCCTGCCATGGATGATTATGTCTGGCACTGGTATATCCTCAATGGCTATGAAGAATTCGAAGATACATTCATGGTCAAAGCCGTCACCTATGGCACCTGGCGCTGGCTTGACCTGAAAATGCTCTGGACTACCGGCCACCAACGCAAGGGCGGTCTCATACTCTTCTCTTGAATCGAAGGGATCGCGACGGAAGCCTAAGCTACTACGTGGATGAAAATCGGGATTACTATGTGCCTAAGAAGAGTTCTGCCGAGGTAATTACCTATACTAGAGATATAAGGGTAACACAAACAACTCTAATCACTCATATGAAGTGATTAGAGTTGTTTGTGTTATTCACTTTTACTAGCGGGCTTCTATTACTTGGCTACAAACTTTTGCTTGATAAAGTCTATTAACGAGCGTTCATCGGCGTAGATCTGCCGCCCCTTTTTGGTGACCACGAAGCCTTTCTGCTCAAATCCCGCAATAGGTACAGCTGCCAGGCTACTATCCGGCAGGATGCCGTTTCCAGTCAGGACAGAAAAAGCTATGCCTTTTTGAACGATATTCCATACACTGGAAAGATTCGGAGAATAATGCAGAACCTGCGGTGTAAGTCCCCGCTTGTCAAATTCTGCCAGAATCCGCTTGGTCAAAATGAAGTTGCGGCTAAGCAGCACCAATGGATAGGTGCCGACTTCGGCCAGAGAGATACTTTCCCGCTGTGCCAGTGGATGCTGGCGGGGAACACAAAGACAGACTGGCCAGGTGGATAACTTCCTCAAGGACAGATTGGGACGCCCATCCGCATCATGGACAAAAGCAATGTCAACTTCTTCCCGCTCCACCATATCAAGTGC
>CAJOIN010000118.1 GCA_905234515.1 uncultured Selenomonas sp. | reverse complement strand
AAGGGCACAGCCTTGACCCCGGCGCCCCAGATAACCGTAGAGGAAGGAATCTCCGTGCCGTCCTTGAGCTTCAGCACCTGGCCGTCGTAGCCGGTCACCTGGGCCTGCAAACGCACATCCACACCCTTTTTCCTCAGCACACGCACTGTCTCCTGGCGCATATCCTCCGGCATCATGGGCAGAACCTTGTCCGTGCCCTCAAGCAGGATAACCTTCACCTCATCGAAGTTCAGATTGTGGAATTCCTTCTTCTGGATATTGATGAGCTCGATAAGGGCACCGGCTTCCTCCACCCCGGTGGGGCCGCCGCCTACCACCACAAAGGTCAGCATCTTGCGGCGGGCAGCTTCATCCTCCTCTTGCTTGTTGGCACGCTCGAACATGTGTAGCACATGGTTCCTGATATGCAGGGCCTCCTGCAGGGACTTCATGCCATAGGCGTGCTCCTCCACCTCCTTCATGCCAAAGAAGTTGTTGGTGGCGCCGGCGGCCAGCACCAAATAGTCATAGGAGAGTTCCCCATGGTTGGTCAAAAGCACCTTGCGCTCCTGGTCCACGCCACGGGCCTTGGCCATGAAGAACTCCACATTCTTGTTCTCACGGAAGAAATTGCGGATGGGATAAGCAATCTCCTCAGTGCCCAGCATAGCGGTGGAAAGCTGATACAACAGGGGCTGGAACAAATGGTAGTTATGGCGATCCACCAGGAGCACATCCACATCCTCCTTGGCCAGATCCTTTGCCAGCTTGATACCGCCAAAACCGCCGCCTACAATCACAATCTTTTTCCTGTCTGCCATCAAAAAAACCTCCCACACACAATACTGCCGCTTATGGAACGACATATAAAAGTGAAAAAAATCACTTTAGTTTGTGAAAAAAAATACTTGCGAATGTGAAAATTATTACTTACTTGCACGCTTTATATGATAACACGTTTGGCGTTGATTGCAAGAGGGAAATTACATATTTTCGCAAATTTATTACTTTTTCGTGCAAATGTGTTACATTCATATAGATTTATATTATTGGGTTATTTGACGGCATAAATTGAAAAATCGTAGCAGAATTGCTCCTGCTACGATTATAATGGCTTAAATTTTATAAAATTGATGTTAAATTGTCTACAATTTAATACCTTTTTCTCTTTACTGAAGAGGGATAGCCCAGCTGCTCCCGATATTTCATCACCGTGCGGCGGGAAATATCCATCTGCTTTTCCTTCAGCAGCTCACAGAGTTTTTGGTCGCTAAGGGGCTTCTTGGGGTCCTCTGCCTTGATAAGGGCCTCCATGGCCGCCTTGACCTGGCTGGCCAGGAAGTCCTCGCCAGAGGTGCTTTTCCCCAAACCTGACTGGAAAAAGCCCTTAAGGGGCATAATGCCCCCTGGAATCTCGGCATACTTGTTGGCCACGGCACGGCTGACAGTGCTTTCATGGACCTCAATGGCCTCCGCCACTTCCTTCATGGTAAGTGGCTGCATAAAGGCAGGTCCCTTGTCCAGGAACTCCCTCTGCACCCGCACAATCTCCTCCACCACCTTGCGGATGGTCTCCCGGCGCTGCTCAATGCTGTTAATCAGCCAGGTGGCCGCTGTCAGTCGCTTCTTGATGTATTTCTGGGTATCGGCATCAAAGTCCGCCACCTGACGGTAGAGATTGGTGATGCGGAGCTGTGGCACATAGCTGTCATTGAGCCGCACCTGATAGCCGCCATCAATTTTCTCAATGGTCACATCGGGAGTGATATAGCTGGCATTTTCCTCCCCATAGACGCTGCCTGGTTTGGGGTTCAGGGTGCGGACAATATCCACTGCCAGCTGCACATCCTCGGGACTGACTTTTTCCTCAGCGGCAATTTCCTTTATCCTGGAATCTGCCACCAATGGCAGGTACTTGTCGATAACTGCCGCTACAAGTCCCTCGTAGATGCCCTGGGCCACCGCCTGCAGCCGCAGGCACTCGGAAAGATCCCTGGCGCCGACTCCCACGGGCTCGAAGCTCTGCACCTTCCGCAGAACCTCCTGCACCATTTCCTCACTGCTGCCAGTAGCCCTGGCAATCTCTGCCAAGGGCAGGGTAAGATACCCCCGACTGTCAATGGAGCCAATGATAAAAGTAGCTATGGCTCTGCCTGTTTCCGCCTCGGGGGCAAAGGCAAACTCCACCTGCTGCAAAAGGTCCTGCTCCAGGGTCAGCCCCAGGGGAGCCGCCGCTTCCAGCCCATGGTCCACATCATCGGTAAAGTATTTGGGCTCTCCGCCCCCTTCATCCAGATAATCAGCCAGGGCCGAAATGTCCTCCACACTAAAGATATCTTCCTTGCTCTCCGCCTCAGACCCATAATCCATCTCCAAGGTCGGGTTATCAAGGTATTCCTGTTCCACCAAGCTTCTGAGATCCTGAGCGGAGAGCTGGAGTATCTTGATTGCCTGCTGCATTTCAAAGGTCATGGCAAGCTGTTGGGACAGATTCATCTGCAAAGATTGCTCCATATCAAATACCCCTCCTCTCCTGTTTATATTTATTGCTTAATTTTCTACCGACATGGCAGCAGCCAGAGCAGCGCCAAGGCCAGAGCCGCCGTTATCCAGCACCGTGTCCACCTGGGCTGCTTCCTCACCCAAGAGCTCGGACAGGGCGCGCATGATATTCTCCTTCACGAAAGGCATCTTCTCATAGACAGAGCCGTCCACCGCAATATGCTGTTTCTGCACCTTGCCTTCACCGGAAAGCTGCCAGATAATGCCCACAAAGGAAGCCGTCACCAGACGAGCAGAACGAACCACCACCGTCACAGCCAGGTCGCGTACCTGCTCGGCCTCCTCGGCGCTAAGCTCATGGCCGGTCTTTTCCTTCACGATGGCCTGCACCTTGGTGCGGCCCTGGCTCTCATCCTCCAGCATGCCGCTCATGTCAATGCTGGTGAAGCCATAAGCCTTGCCCTTTTCCTTCAGCAGCTCGGAGAGAGCCATGCCGAAAAGCTCGCCCATATAGCGGCCGGACACCATCTTCTCCAGGCGCTGCTCGCCGGGCTTTTCCGAAGACTCGTCAAAAGCCACATCAAAGCGGTTGGGCGCCAGCTTCATAAAGCCGCCGGACTCCAGGTTCAGAATCATGGCCTTGTCAGCGCTGTCCGCATAGGGTTCCAGATAGCAGGTGTTATGGCCCGTGGCATAAATGGAACCGATATAGGTGCCCCCCTGCTTGTAAGCGGCGGACAGGAGCACAGCCACCGTGTCGTTGATGACGGCGGCAGGCTGCACGTTGTTAATGCCGCGGCGGTGCAGGGCCTCCAGCAAGAGGTCATTGACCACCTTGCCCTCCACGCCCGGGGTGGCAAATTCCTTGGTCCAGATAATGAGCCTGGCATTGTTGAGGTCAGTCTGCTCGGAAGGGAAAGAAAAAGTGTGGCCCAGGAGATACTTCTGCTCATGGTTTCCTTCTATGGCCTCGTCAATGAGTTCTGCCAGCAGGTCAAACATCTGCTCAGCGGTGGAATCAGCGCCGATATAGTCGTACTCGCCCTCCACCTTCAAGGGCTTGGCCACCTTCTTCAATACCTCGAACTTGCCCTCGCCTTCCAGGCGAATCAGCAGCACTCGCACATTGGTGCCGCCGAAATCCAGGGCCAGGTACTCGCCTTTTTCCTTGCCGGAGGGCAGGCCCAGATAAGATTTCAGCATGCGCAGGGATGACTCGTCAGGGTCCACCAGGCCTTTTTTCAGGTCATAGCGGAAATCAGCCGCAATCATCTGCAGCTGCTCCTTGTCCACAGTGAATTCCTTGATGATACTGTCATAAAGATTCTTGTCAAATGCCATGATTATATCCCCTTCTTATTTATTCTATAAAACAGGGCCTCAACCCTGCTCTTCGGCAATTTCTTCCAGATAAGCCCAGCGCTCCATCAGGCGCTCAAGCTCCTGCTGCAAGCGGCTTTCTTCCTTGCCGAGCTCACTCAGCTTGCCATAGTCGGCAGCATTCTGAGCCATCTGCAGCTGGGTTACCTTCAGTTCCCCTTCCTTGCTGGCAATGAGCCCTTCAATTTCAGCGTATTCCTTCTGCTCCTTGAAAGTCAGTTTGCGGGCAGCAGGCCTCTCCTCCACCGTCTTTCTCTGCGGGGCAGGCTCTTTGCTCTTGGAAGCGCTTCCCGGCAGGGACCGGGCAGCCTCTGCTTCCTCCTGCTTTTCCTTCCAATAGCTGTAGCCGCCGGGGTACATGGTTAGCTCGCCATTTTCCCCATAGGCAAAAACCTTGTCCGCCAGCCTGTCCACAAAAAAGCGGTCATGAGAGACAAAGATGATAGCACCGTTGAAGTCATCAATAAAGGATTCCAGCACCGCCAAAGTCTCCAAATCCAGGTCATTGGTGGGCTCATCCAGCAAGAGCACATTGGGGGCTTCCATAAGAATCCGCAGGAGATACAGCCTGCGCCGCTCCCCCCCGGACAGCCTTGCGATAGGCGTCCACTGCAAATCCCCCGGAAAGAGGAACCGCTCCATAAGCTGGGTGGCAGAAATCCTGCTGCCGTCCGCCAAAGTGAGGTAATGGGCCCCTTCTTTGATGTACTCGATGGCCCTCAGACGCTCGTCCATCTCCCGGGCCTGCTGGGTGAAATAGCCAATCTTCACCGTCTGGCCGATGGTCACAGTGCCAGAGGTTGGCTCCAGCCGCCCGGCTATAATATCCAGCAGGGTGGTCTTGCCCTGACCGTTGCGGCCCAGAATGCCTACCCGGTCGTTTCTGAGCACCGTATAGGAAAAGTCCTTGATATAGGTGGTGCCGTCAATCTCGTAATGGATATGCTCCAGCTCGATGACCGTGCGGCCCAGGCGGCTGCCCGCCAGGCCAATCTGCACCTCACCACGTTCCAGATCAGGAGCCTGGGCCTTGACCTCCTCATAGCGCTCGATACGGGCCTTCTGCTTGGTGGACCGGGCCTGGGCGCCACGGCGCAGCCATTTCAGCTCATTTCTGAGGAAGTTCTGCCGCTTCTGCTCGCTGGCCTCCTCCCGCTGGATACGGGCCTCCTTCTGCTCCAGATAATCTGAGTAGTTTCCTGTATAAGTATAAGCCCGTCCCTTGTCCAGCTCCAAGATCTTATTGGCCGTATGGTCAAGGAAGTATCTGTCATGGGTCACCATCAGGAGAGCACCCTTCCGCGACTTCAGATACTCCTCCAGCCAGGCAATGGTCTCACTGTCCAAATGGTTGGTGGGCTCATCCAAAAGCAGCAGGTCACATGGCTGGATAAGCGCCGACGCCAGAGCCAGCCTTTTCTGCTGGCCCCCGGAAAGGTTCCCTGCCTGCTCCGTATAATCCGTAATGCCCAGCTTGGAAAGGACGGTCTTGGCCGCCGCCTCCAACCCCCAGCCTTCCTCCGCATCAATTACAGCGCTGCACTTTGCCAGCCTCTCCTGCACAGCCTTGTTCTCCGGCTGCTCCTCAATTTCTTTCAAGGCCAGCTCATAGCCCCGCAAGGCCTCCATCAAAGGCGTATAGCCACGAAAAACCTCTGTCAACACTGTATTTTCCGGCGTAAGCTCCTTGTCCTGGGCCAG
>CAJOIN010000117.1 GCA_905234515.1 uncultured Selenomonas sp. | reverse complement strand
CGCAAGAAGGTTGCGGACTGGCAGGAAAAATACATTGAGAAGCTGACCAGAGAATATATAGACCTTCTGTCTGGGGACGGCAATGCCTCGGATAAGTTCTGGGAACTGGACAAGCGCATGAAGAAGGATAAGAAAAAGGCTGGTGTACTCATAACAGATATGAGCCGGTCAAATATGATATTCATCATCATGCAGCTGCTGGATGAAAAGGTTATAACGATGGACGACCTGGCAGATTTCAGCGAAGGTCTCAAGGAACGGCTGGAATTCTTGTACAGGCGGTAACACTCACTAAGGGGAGGCAGGATTAAGATATGTTTTCCAGAAGCAAGAAGAAAAAGTATATGTGATTGACATCTTTGGAGTTATCGAGGCTGCTTCGTCATCCATTTCCCTGAGCAAAAAGAATACCAACATGCAGAAGGTTATTAAGACCCTGCATAAGATTGCTGGAAAAGATAAGGAAGAGGTTGCAGGCGTCATCATTCACCTGAACACTCCCGGCGGCACAACGGGTACCTCCGAGGAAGCGGCCATGATGATAGAGAAAGTCAGGGAGAAGGGCATCCCTGTCATTGCTTCCATTGCAGATATATGTTGCTCCGGGGGCTACTGGATTGCCTCTGCCTGTGATTACATCTTTGCCAACCGCACATCCATGACTGGAAGCATAGGCGTTATCATGCAGCTGCCCAATATCAACGGGCTGTCTGACAAGCTGGGTGTGAAGCAGGTAACGGTGAAGGCTGGCAGGATGAAGGACATTGGCAACCCCTTCAGGGAGCTTACGGAGGAAGAGCGTGAGTTCCTGCAGGAGCATGCCGAAGAAACCCACGAGATATTCAAGGAGGCAGTCAGGAAAAAAATCGCAAGGACATACCCGCTGATGTGCCGGAAATCTTTGATGGCCGTCCCTTCTCGGCAGATTTTGCCCTGAAGAATCATCTGATTGATGAGATAGGCACCTTCTATGATGCTCTGGACTATCTGCTGGGCAAGGCAGGAGTAGAAGAGAAGGATATCAAGCTTCAGCAGAACGTGGAGAAGAAGGGGCTGCTATCTAAGCTGTTCTCCCTGGAAGTAGATAATTCCCTTGTAAACGTGCTGGCTGATTATCTGGCGGGGAAGTCGTTGTCATCACGATGAAATCCTGTGCGGAGTGGCAATGAAAAAGCTTGGGGAGCTGGCCAAGCAAGGAATGAGGTCTGGTGAATGATGCATGAATTGCTGTTGAAACGTGTGTATGAACCATATGAACCAAAAGATGGTTACAGGATACTGGTAGACAGGCTCTGGCCCAGGGGGATAAAGAAGGAAGCCGCCCAGCTGGATGAATGGGCAAAGGAAATTACTCCCAGTACGGAAATCCGCCGCCTGTATCACCATGGGGATATGCCTTTTGAGGGGTTCTCTCAGGCATATCTTGAAGAGCTGGAGACTAATGAGGTTGCTGAAATTTTTGTCAGCAATTGCAGTGAGCAGCTGAAATCGCAAAATGTCACGCTGGTATATGGGGCGAAGAATGAGCAGGAAAATCATGCGCTGGTGCTTAGGGAATGGTTGAAGCGCAAGATAGCAGGAGGGCAATATGTTGCACGCTGAATTCTCGAATCAACTGCTGGATGATGAGAAACAGATTCGTCAGGAAGTGTTTATGTCAGAGCAGGGCTTTGAGATTGAATTTGATGATATAGACAATAATTCAACGCACATGATGCTCTATAGTGATGATGATGCCGTAGGCTGCTGTCGGTTCTTTCCGGGGGAAGCTCCCGGTGAGTATATAATTGGCCGTATTGCTGTGCGAAAAGCCTACCGGGGCCAGTCCATGGGGAAGCGTATTGTAGAAATGGCCATCCAGCACATTAAGGACAAGGGAGCATCTAAAATATCTCTATCAGCTCAGGTTCAGGCGAAAGGTTTTTATGAGGCGCTGGGCTTCCGGGCAAAGGGAGATGTGTATTTGGACGAGCATTGCCCACATGTACATATGGAGAAGGTTCTGTAACGAGGAAGAAGATGTCCCCTATCTCTGCAGGTGGGGGTGGCGAATATCATAACTGGCGGTGAGCACATATCTCCCGCCTCGTTGAAACGCCAAGAGGAAGTTTTGCCTACGGCAAAACTGGAACAACGGCGTTATAATAGTTGATGCCCTGGACATGGTGGCATCAAAAAGTGGGGCTGCTGCATGAGTGAAATCACTTATGCGGCAGCCCCACTTTGATTATAGGCAGGTAGAGGTAGCAAAATTGATGGCTATTGTTTCAGTTGTGTCAATGCAGCTTTCTCTGCTTCTGTCAAAGCCTGATACACGGCTTCAAAGGCTTCCTTGTATTCTGGCGGCAGTTCCTGGTCACTGTCCAGGCATATGTTATTGCCATCGCTGCAATTGAACACAATGGAAATAAAATCTGTGTTGTCATCAAGATTTTTCCGATAGGGCAAATCTTTCCAGTCGCGCATGCGGTATTTGGCGATGATGGTCTCGATGGCTTCCAGCTTCTCTTTTGGGACAGCGACTTGCTTCACTGCCTGTTCGCCGCCGAAGGGATTGTCAGCAGTCCGCTGGGGCAGGATTTCCTTGAAAATGGCTTGTTTACCGGGAAGATTTCTGTCGGTTTCCAATTCCAGACTGTATAAAAAGCCATTTTGTCTGCTGCTGCAGGAGTATATGCAGGAGTAGAGTGGAGGAACGAGAAGACCCTCTGCATCCAGCTTCTTGAGGAAGAACTCCAGAAAAACATCTGTGCCGCACCAGCCGTGAGGCAGGGTGGAGACACCGCCTTCTGCGTAGACAGAGAGCCGTTCATCGGTGTCATAAAGAACCTCAAAGCTCAGCGATGTGCCCAAAGCACTGTTCCTCAGGCTGCTGCCGTTGATGGCAGGGAGGTTGTACTTCCTGATGATGCCCTGTAAATCAAGCAGCGCCTCTACTGGCAGGTCTTTCTGGAATACCAACGGTGTGGCTGTGTCTTGGCGGTCACAGGACAACATAAAATGGGCCGTGTCTCCCTTACGCACTGCTTCCAGAAGGTAATTACCGGCAGGGAATGGGGGACAATCATTTTCAACTGCTGGTTTTGCTATGCCACCTATGTATTTAAATCTTAAGCTGAATTTTCTGATGTTGTCTGAATCGATGACTTTAGGTGCCCTGGGGTCAGAGAAATCAGCCAGCCCTCCGCTTATTGGCCCACCAGAACAGCAACCCGAAGGGATAAAACTGAGCAGTCCTATGAGAGTAAGCCCCAGGTACAGGTATAGTTTGGAAAGTTTCATCATGCGTCCTTTCATTACTTCTGCATCAGCAGGTTAAGCATCTGAGCGTCAACCATACCAGTGTTTTGCTGCTCATCCGGGTCATCTGGCAGGGAGTGCTCCACCCTTGTACTGAGGATGGTGGAGATTTCCTCCGGGTGAGGAGAGTGTGTCTTGGTCTTGGCAACGATTTTGTCCTTTTCATATACGGTGATCAGCACCGAACCGTCAGACATTACCCGTGTCACTGTGGTGGTATCCTCACCTGGTTTCTCCCCAGTGTCGGTAATGGCTCCCCCGGTCTCCAGCTGACGAAGCATGGTGATGAACTTGCCCTTGGCCTGTAATGTCTTGTCCTTGCTGTCAGCTTCTTTTCCCGTGTCAGTCCAGGCAGTAGTGGCCTGTATCGGTTTGATTACCATGGAATCGCCTCCTTTGTAGCTGTTACATGGCTCTATATGTATATCGGAGAAATGGTGAAATGTATAAGGCGGATTTAGGAGCGGTTGAAATAGTATAACCTTTGGCATACAATAATTTATAGAAAAACTTGAACATGGCATGTATATCAGGGAGGTGCGAGATATGGAGAGCAAAATCGGAAAGTATCTGAAGCTGAGCAATCATCCTGTTGCTGTGTTATGGAAGGACGAAATGCCGGAGGAGGCCATACACTTCCAGGAAGGGAAATGGGGGTGTGTGGTGGCGCTTATCAAGGCAGCCTCTAAGGGTAAAGTGGCTTGTGCGACAAGAGCCACAACTGTCTGCATGGGAGGCAGGGCTGGCCTGGGGTTCCAGGGATATGAGCATGGCTGGATAGAGTATTTCTTGTCCAATGGCAATGAAAATATAGCCAACAGCGAGCATTACAAGAAAACGCCGGAGCTTGCGAGAGAGTTTACAGAGACTATTCCCAGGGTTAGCCCCAAGGAATGCCTGTTTTTCAAGCCTTTGGATATGGTGTCTGAGGATGAAAGGCCTGAGTGTGTGATATTCCTGGTCAATGCAGATCAACTCTCGGGACTGGTGACGTTGGCTAATTATGACATGGAGAGCCAGGACAATGTGAAGGTGCGTTTTGCCTCTGGCTGCGGTCAGGCGGTGCTATATCCCTTGTCTGCCGAAGAGAAGGGCGAGAAGGCTTGCTATATCGGGCTGACAGATCCATCGGCCAGGAAGGTGATTGATAAGGAACAGCTTTCCTTTAGCATACCCTATAGCAGATTCCTGGAACTGGAGCAGGAAGCAGAGGGAAGCTTCTTTGCTACTGGCACATGGGACACTATACAGCGCAGGATTTAGCAAGACAGCAAGGGGATGAAACCTTATGGGACGTGGGAAGCAAAGCAAAAAGAAGGTTGTGAAATACCTGAAGGACTGGAACGGTTCAAGATACCTGGGCCAGGAAGAATTCTGCAAGATTTCATTCAAGGTCAACAAAAACAAGGTCATGATATTTGCATCGCTGGTATCAGATTATGTTTTCGCCAGATATGTGGAAGAACTTGAAGAGAGGACGAAGTACTTGCCGCATGGCCTTGGTATGAGCAGGGAGAAGCGTGGCGAAATAGGGCATATGCTGCATGAGGCAAAATACGCCATGGAGCAGATAAGGGATGCTTCCAGCAATGAGGAGCTTTTCCATGCGCAATACAGATTGAGGGATATCTGCAGCGCATTTGTAGATGCCGGGATACAGGTATTAGAGGGGAACAGGGAAACAGAATAAGGGGTGTAGGCTTTGGCAAATGTATTGAGCGTTTTGAAAGAGGCCATGGATGATGACATACGGAACCAGGTGGCCATATTTGAAGTTGTCACTGTCAAGAACATAATGGAGACGGAAGGGCTGAAGGTGGCCGAAAAGGCTGCCGGGATGGTGAACTCTGTGGGACGAATGCTTGGAGCAAAGAATCGCCTTGTGAAAGATTTAAGGCCCCGAAGCATTGATGAGCAGATTGATGACAAGATCGAGGAGTGCGCCCATGACAGCCGGGGAATGCTGGATGCAGAGCTTCGGGGCCTTTTGGTGGAGCGACTGGAGCTGGAAGATGAAGCTTCGGATGAGAGAATTGCCAAGGAGCTTGTGAAACGTGCAGCTGAGTACATGGAGATTGATGAGGTACTGACTTCGGCGGAGATGACTGATGCCGTGCTGCAGCAGTACAAGAATTCGGTAGGTTATGACGTAGAACTGATGACTGCCGAAGGCAAGAAGATGGAAGGCGAGATGAAGGAAGCTACAGAAGAAGGATTTACTGTTGTTGTGGAGGAAAAACAGAAGGTTGAGGGAAAGAAGCGCCCGGTCATCGTTGAGGTAGAGAAGC
>CAJOIN010000116.1:3189-8779 GCA_905234515.1 uncultured Selenomonas sp. | reverse complement strand
CTCAATTCCGCTATCCTTCAACTCACCTTTATTCCTCATCACTGCCTTCATTACGCTTCCTCCCCAAACAATTCATGGAGTTTAGCCATAAGATTCTTTTCATGTTCCTCAATGCGTTTGGCGATTACATCCGCAGGCTCAATCTGCTTATATTCATAGAACGTCCTGGTAAAGGGAATCTCATACCCCACCTTAGTCTTTTTCCTATCAATCCAGGCATCAGGATTATAAGGCAGGACTTCCCGCTCAAAATAAGCATCAATATCTTCATCCAAAGGCACATTTTCCGTGTCGCGTTTCTTGGAGTCAGCCACAGGCTGGTTCTTTTTGAGAACCTTTTCGCCGTTCTCATCCAGCTCAGGGGATTCCACGGTAATCTTGTTGTAGCCAAGGGTTACAGCGTCCAGCACCTTGCTCTTGACGGTAATCTCGTTGCCGTTTTCGTCCACACCTTTGAAGGTGCCATCCGTATAATCCCCATAGAGCTTGACGATAAGCTCACGGCAGGCGCCTGTGATGTCTACCCGCTTGTTGCCGATGTTCTTGCGGCGGCTGGTGTAGCACTGGCTGGCATCAATGAGCTGCACTTTGCCGGCACGTTCCTCTGGCTTGTCCTTGGTAATAAGCCATACATAGGTGGCAATACCTGTGTTGTAGAAAGAATCATTCGGCAGCTGCACAATAGCATCCAGCCAGTCATTCTCGATAAGATAGCGGCGGATTTCTGACTGTCCGGAGCCGGCATCGCCTGTGAACAGCGACGAACCATTCTGTATGATGGCCATGCGCCCGGTGCCTTTAAGCTTTGCCGTACCATTCAGCATAAAGAGCATCTGCCCATCTGCTTTTGACGGCAGCCCCGGGGCGAAGCGTCCGGCAGCGCCTTTCTTGTGCTCGGCGGTGACTTCCTTTTCCTCCCGCTTCCAGGGAATGCCGAAGGGAGGATTGCTGATGATGTAGTCGAATTCATAGCCTGTGAACTTATCATCAGAGAGGGTATCACCGAACTGCATATTGTCCGGGTCGCCGCCGCGAATCAGCATATCGGCTTTGGCGATACCAAAGGTAAAGGGGTTGAACTCCTGTCCGAACACATCAACATCAGCCTCGCTGTCCAGGGCCCTCAGTCTTTCCTCCATGCAGGTGAGCATCTGGCTGGTACCCATGGTCATGTCATAGACAGTTCTATTGGCTCCTTCACCGCTGAACAATTCCTTGTCCCCTGCTGCCAGCAGGTCACACATCAGATAGATGATATCCCGGCTGGTGAAATGGGCCCCGGCCTCCTCGTTGTATGACTCAGAGAACCGCTGCACAAGGTTTTCAAAGATGTAGCCCATATCCACCGCAGTCACATTCTCCGGGGCAAAATCCGCCTTTTCCGAGTTGAAGTCAGAAATCACTTGATATAGGAGTCCCCCTTCCACCATGCGGTTAATCTGGGCCGTGAAGTCCATGCGGGAGAGGATATCCAGCACATTATCGGAAAAGCCGTTGAGATAAGCTTTGAAGTTGTCCTCGATGTTCTCCGGGTCAGCCACCAAGGTCTTGAAAGTAAAGGGGCTGGTATTATAGAACTGGTAGCCGGAGGCCCGACGCAAAAAGCCGTCCTTTACCGCCAGGTTCTTGACTTCCTCGTATTTGGCCAACACCTGCTCATGGGTAGGCAGCAGGCAGTCATGGAACCGCTTGATAACCGCCATAGGCAGCACCACCAGGCCGTACTCATGGGGCTTAAAAGCTCCCACCAGGTCATCTGCCACCGACCAGACCAGCGCCGCCTTCTCCTGTATATTACGTCCTACTTCCTGTATTTTCTCGTTGCTTGTTTCTGACATGTTGTTCTTCCTTTCAAGCATATATTTCCATAATATAAGGAATTATACAGCCAGTCAATTTTATCCTGCCTGGCCCTGCCATTAGATAGTGGCTCTTACGAGTAAGCCGGCAAAATGAAAACTACCACGTAGAAACAACTCGACCCTTGCAGTGAAATTCCTGCAAGGGTCGAAGATTTATTAGAGAAATATTAATTTTTTCTTAGAAGCTGAAGCCTGCCAGAGAAGCCTGCTGCTTCTGGGCCAGCACGGCCAGAGCGTCACTGGCGGCGGCGATTTCCTGGGCAGAAGCGCTCTGCTGCTGGGTGGCGGCAGAAACAGCCTGCATCTCGTCGGAAACCTTGCCGGAGGCGTCGCTAATCTGTTTGATATCCATGGTGATGGTCTCGGTCTCACGGGTCATCTTGGTGATGGAGCCGGACACAGCCTGAATCTGCTCGGAAACCTCCTGCACCAGTCCGTCGATGTCCTCGAAAGTGGCACGAAGCCCTTCTACAGAGTCAACACCGGCCCTTACTGCCTCCCGTCCTGCATCCATGGAAGCCACAGCTGCAGCGGTATCCTCCTGGATAGCCTTGATAAGGTCGGCAATCTTCTTGGCGCTTTCCTGGGACTCGCTGGCCAGCTTGGACACCTCACCGGCCACCACGTTAAAGCCCCGGCCCTGCTCACCGGCCCGGGCTGCCTCGATGGAGGCATTGAGGGCCAGCAGGTTGGTCTGCTCGGCAATGGAAGAAATGGTATCCACAATCTCGCCAATTTCCTTGGAACGGCTGCCCAAACGGTCAACCAGTCTGGCAGTGCCAAGGACAGTTTCCTCCACCTCCCGCATCTGAGCCACAGAGCCGTCAATGGCACCGGCGCCTACGGTAGCGTGGTTGGAGGCAGCGCCGCTGCGCTCAGCCACGCGCTCGGATTCCAGACGAATGCCTTCCATGGAAGCCTGAAGGCTTTCCACAGCATAGTTGGTGTTCACCACAGAGGAACCCTGCAGCTCCACGGAGCCGACCACATCGGTAGCAGACTGGGCCACCTGGGTGGAAACCTGGGCAGCCTGGCCGGAGGAAGCGGTAAGCTCCTCAGAGGCGGCAGCCAGCTGCTGGGCGCTGTCATTTACTTCACGCATGAGCTTGTTCAGCTTGCCGCGCATCTCGTGCAGAGCGGCATCCATCTCACCCAGCTCATCGCCACGGCCCAGCAGGGGCTGGTTACGGAAATCACCGTCGCCCATGTGGCGGCATTTCTCAACCATCTGGCGGATGCTGCTGAGGATTTCACGGATAACGAAATAGGACATGAGTCCCAAAACACCCAAGCAGGCAATGGTAACCACAGTCATGAACCAGAGGTTGGAGGACATGGACTCTGCCACCTCTTCATTGAGCTTGTCGGCGTTATCGTTGGCCACCTTCTGGAGGGCAGTGAGGTTTTTCAGCAAATCCTGGGTAACATTAGCCTCCACGCCCTGGTAGTAGTTCCAGGCAGCCTGGGTATCGCCCTTGTCAGCCAGGCGCTCTGCTTCCAGGACGCCTTCCTTGAACTTTTGCCAGTTGCTTTCAGCCTGGGCAATATCTGCAGCAGTCTCCGGAACTCTTGCACCTAAATCTCTGTAAACGGGCCACTCCTTCTCGAAGCTGTCCATAGCTTCGTGGATGGAAGACTTCACTTTTGTATCCTTGGGGTCCAGCACGTACTTCACGATGCGGACCTGCACCATGCGCATATAGTTGATTTCATTGCCCAGGAGCTTGGTAGCCTGGAGCTTGCGGCTGTACATATTGTCCATATCATCGCTGGCATTGGAGAGGCCGCGATAACCGTTGAAACCGATGAAGGCCATACCGATGAGGGCCACCACCACGAGGGAGAGAATCTTAAAACCGATGGGGATGTTCTTGAGGTTCATACTGCTTCCTTTCTAATCATGTTAAACGATAAAATTTGCGTCTTTGGGACCTTAGTCCCGCTTGCAGACCCATAATAGCAAACCGATTACATAATTGCAATAGGAAATTTGAAAATTTTTCCTGAACCCCTTTACAAAAAAGATTAGTATGCTAACGAATTCCACGGGGCAAAAAAAAGAAGCCTTGATTCACAAGGCTTCCATATGTCCACAATTGTATACAATTGTATCGATGTTTTAGAAAATATTTTTTGCCACCACGATGGTCTGGTCGCGGTTGGGACCCACGGAGACGATACCCACATCGATGCCGGTAACCTCAGCCATGCGCTCCACGTACTTCCGCGCTTTCTCAGGCAGGTCTTCGTACTTGCGGATGCCGCTGATATCTGTCTTCCAGCCCTCGAAGGTCTCGTACACAGGCTCGCACTCTGCCACTACCTTCAGGCTGGCAGGCACCAGCTTCAGGATTTCGCCCTTGTACTTGTAGCCCGTGCACATCTTAATCTCATCAAAGGTGTCCAGGATGTCCAGGCGGGTGATGGCCATGTAGTCGATGCCGGAGAGGACGCCGGCATAGCGCACCACCACAGCGTCCAGCCAGCCCGTGCGGCGGGGACGGCCCGTGACCACGCCATACTCATGGCCGGCCTCACGGAGCTTTTCGCCGATTTCGTTCAGCTGCTCCGTGGGGAAGGGCCCTTCGCCCACGCGGGTGCAGTAAGCCTTCACCACGCCGAAGACCTTGCCAATCTTCTTGGGGGACACGCCAGCGCCCACCGTCACGCCGCCGGAAATAGGATGGGAGGCGGTGCAGTAAGGATAGGTGCCATAATCGATGTCCAGCATGGTAGCCTGGGCGCCCTCGAAGAGCACCTTGCGGCCGGCGTCGATTTCATCATTCAAGAGAGTGATGGCATCGCACACATAGGGACGGAGTCTGTCAGCATAGCCGCAATACTCCTTGTAGATTTCATCGAAATCAAGGGGCTCATGGTTATAGAGAGCCTGCAGCTCCTTGTTCTTCTTTTCCAGGTTCACCTTGAGCTTCTCAGCAAAGACCTCAGGGTCCATCCAGTCGCAGACACGAATGCCGATACGGTCATCACGGTCGATGTAGCAGGGGCCTATGCCGTTTTTGGTGGTGCCGATTTTGCCCTTGCCCTTCTGCTCATCGCCAAGGCCATCCATAATGCGATGGTAGGGCATGACCACGTGTGCCCGGTCCGACAAACGGATGCCGGACACATCGATGCCCCGGGCTTCCATGGCATCCATCTCCTGGAGCATGACCTCAGGATTCACCACCACGCCGTTGGCAATGATATTATGGGTATTTTTATAGAGAATGCCGGAGGGCAGCAGGCGCAGCTTGTAGGCTTCGCCATCTACCATGACGGTGTGGCCTGCATTGCTGCCACCCTGGAAACGTACCACGGTCTCTGCCTGCTGGGCCAGATAGTCAACAATCTTGCCCTTGCCCTCGTCCCCCCACTGGGTGCCGGTAATAACAACTGTAGACATAAAAATCACTCCTTACAGTCCGAAACGCTCAAAAATCGTATCCACGTGACGGAGGAAGTAGTTATAGTCGAAGCACTCATCAATCTCTTCCTTGGAGAGATACTTCGTAATATCCTCATCCTTTTCCACGTTGGTTTTGAAGTCTTCCCCTTCCAGCCAACGTTTCATGGCATTGCGCTGCACCCACTTGTAGGCATCCTCGCGCAGTACGCCCTTGCCCACAATGGCCAGCAGCAAACGCTGGCTGTAAATCAGGCCGCCGGTACGGTTGAGGTTCTCCAGCATGGCCTCGGGATAAACCAAGAGCTTGTCAATGATACCC
>CAJOIN010000116.1:0-3169 GCA_905234515.1 uncultured Selenomonas sp. | reverse complement strand
CGCTCCACGGAGGAGTGGGAGATATCGCGCTCATGCCAGAGGGTGATGTTCTCCATGGCTGCCTGGGCGTTGCCGCGGACCAGGCGGGCCATGCCGGAAATGCGCTCGCAGTTGATGGGGTTGCGCTTATGGGGCATAGCGGAGGAACCCTTCTGTCCCTTGGAGAAGAACTCCTCAGCCTCACGGATATCCGTGCGCTGCCAGTTGCGAACCTCAGTGGCGAACTTCTCAAAGGAGCTGGCAATAAGAGCCAGGGTAGTGATGAACTCCGCATGACGGTCACGCTGGATAACCTGGGTAGCCAGGGGCACCGGGTCAAGTCCCAGGGCCTTGCAGGCCATAGCCTCAATCTTCGGGTCAATGTTGGAGTAGGTGCCCACAGCGCCGGAAAGCTTGCCCACAGAAATGGTCTTCCTGGCATGCTCCAAACGGTCGATGCAACGCTCCACCTCGGCACTCCACAAGAGGAACTTCAGGCCCAGGGTCATGGGCTCTGCATGGATGCCATGGGTCCTGCCGATGCAGGGAGTGTGCTTGAACTCCGCAGCCCGGCGGCGCACTACCTCGCGGAACTTCTTCAGGTCCTCAAGGATAATATCTGCAGCATCACGAAGCTGCAGGCAGGTTGCCGTATCCTCCACGTCGGAAGAAGTCAGGCCCATGTGGATGTACTTGGAATCCTCGCCCACATTCTCTGCCACAGTGGTCAAAAAGGCGATGAGATCGTGGTGAGTAACAGCCTCGATCTCAAGGATGCGCTCCACGGTGAAGACAGGACCGGCATTTACCTTCTCACGAATGCGCTGCACAGCATCTTTGGGAATGTATCCCAGCTCTGCAGCTGCATCACAAGCAGCCAGCTCTACCTCCAGTACCCGCTGCCACTTGGCCGTATCCGTCCAAATAGCGCCCATCTCAGGATTCGTGTAACGTGCGATCATTTGCTTTCCTCCCTAAAGTCCATGCGGCGTCTCTGCACCGCAGAAGTGAAAGAGCACAA
Organism: uncultured Selenomonas sp.; assembly: GCA_905234515.1. Taxonomy (GTDB): domain Bacteria; phylum Bacillota; class Negativicutes; order Selenomonadales; family Selenomonadaceae; genus Selenomonas_B. The sequence continues at coordinate 2,169 of CAJOIN010000116.1, read as the reverse complement.
CGAAAAAACTCAAATTGACCGAGCCGACACTTTCGGCTTCCGGCCTCATTTTGAGTCTGGAAGATACCTTATTTACATATCCCTTGTCAATGATAGCATTTTTACGCTACACCTGTCAATCTGTTGCTCGTAAATACATAAGCCTGTCTTTATTCTAATGAAAAAATCATGTTGCTTTCAGCAAATTTTAATTGCACCCTGTTATTATAGTAGCTATAACTCGGTGCCCCTCGTTGAAACGCCAAAAGGAATTTTTTGTCTATCGACAAAAACTGAACAACGGCGTTATAATATGTCCTATGTGACCATCACAAGGAAAAAAGACAAATATCTACTATATATAAAATAAGAAAGAAGAGGTTATCTATTGGCAGCTTCAAACTCAAAAATTCCCCCCAGGAAGGCCAAACGCAAGAGACGCATCTGGCCCTGGGTATTGGTTGTTCTCACTTTCATCACCGCCGCCCTGGCAGGGGCCTACTTTGCCTCCTCCAGCCTGGCGGACAAGCCAATCCCCGCCCAAAAGGAAAAGGAAGAGCTTCTCACCGCCAAGGACAAGGCCACCATCATGATTATGGGAGTAGACGAGCGGGCCGACGATGTGGGCCGCTCCGATACTCTGATGATTGCCACCATTGACCCCAAGGCCGACCAGGCCGCCCTCCTCTCCATTCCCCGTGATACCCGGGTGAAAATCAAGGGCCATGGCTACGACAAAATCAACGCCGCCTATGCCTACGGGGGAGAAAAGCTCACCCAAAGCACCGTGGAGGATTTCCTGGGCGTCAATATGGACCACTACGTCATTGTCAATGTCAAAGCCTTCCAGCGCATCATTGATGCCATCGGCGGCATAGATATAGATGTAGAGAAGCGCATGTACTATGAAGACCCCTGGGATGATGACGGCGGCCTGCTCATTGACCTGCGGCCCGGTCTCCAGCACATGGACGGCAAAACCGCTGTCACCTACGTGCGTTACCGCGATGAAGAAGGTGACATTGGCCGCATCAAGCGCCAACAGGCCTTTATGAAAGCCTGCATGGACAAGGTCACCTCCCCCACCATCATCACCAAGCTGCCCTCCGTCATTTCCGAGGTCTTTGAATCAGTAAAGACTGACCTGTCCTTGCGCCAGCTGCTGGAATTTGCCGGCTCCCTGAAGGAAGCCAAGGGCAACGGCCTGAAGACGGAAATGGTGCCGGGACGCCCCATGTATATTGATGGCATCTCCTACTGGATTCCCAAGATTTCCGAGCTGCGCACCGCCCTGGTGGACACCTTGGGCATCACCATGAACTCCTCCATGCGCTCCCGCATCGAGCGGGCTGACGCCGAATATGAAAGCTCCATCCCCTCCACGGCCACGGAAGTGCCGGAAAGCGACACCAGCATCGGTCGTGCCAGCAGCATAAAGCAAACTGCCAAGAGTGACGAAAGCCGTGACAGCCGCAAGAGCAGGAAGGAAACCACAGACGACAGCCAGGAAGAAATACCCGAGCGTGACAGGGCCCTGAGGGAAGCCGCCAAGCGGGAAGCCCAGCCCTCCACCAGCGAAAGCGCCAACCGTCCCCGGGAGGACAGCAGCAATAACGACGCTCCCGTTCCCGGCAAAAGCAGCGCCGGAAAGACAAGATAACAGCCTTGAAGGGCAATAAGATAAGGGTGGCAGCAGCCAGGCTCTCATTTGGAGACGCCCGGCTCGCTGCCACCCTTTATCTCTATCATCAGCTTGTGGGGCAGACAGGCCGCCACCTGTCCTGCCTTGGAAAGCCTGCCTGTCTTGACGCAGATTTTGTCGTGACAGTCAGCCTCCTGGACGAAGATTTCCTCATCCTCCACCACGATGACGTTTTCTCCCCGTTCCGTCCGCACAGGGATAACCTCCCTGCCCCGGTGGCCTGTCAGCTGGATTCTCTTATAGAGCTGCCCCTCCAGGGTGATTTCCCCATAGACCGTATCCTGCTGGCCGGGCCAGGCCCAAAAGGCCCCTAAAAGAAGCAGGGCCACAGCCGCCAAACACAGCCAAAGGTCGCCCCGCCTGCCAAATTTCTTCCCTGACAAAACTTTTCCTCCCTGCTGCATGAAAATTTCTAAACTGCTGCGCCACACAATCAGTATCCCACGCCTCCTTCCTCCTTGTCAATCTTTCCTGCTGTTCCTGCTTTT
>CAJOIN010000115.1 GCA_905234515.1 uncultured Selenomonas sp. | reverse complement strand
GGCTGGCCGCTTCATCAAGAACTTCCACAAGTACGAGGGCAACGAGGCAGGCAAGGCTCTGGTGGCTGCAGGCCCGAAGCTCTAAGCTGAATACGACTTTTAGGAAAGAGTCCCGTTGTGGGGCTCTTTTTTTTGTGCGCTTTCTTGGGTATAATAATAGCTATAGAACAAATCTACGGAAGTGAAGCCTATGAAATTATCTGATTCTGTGAAATACATCAAGGGTGTGGGGCCCAAGAAGTCAGAGGCCCTGGGCAAGCTGGGGATAAATACTGTCTACGACCTCCTGACCTATTATCCCCGTACCTATGAAGACCAGAGTGTCCTGACTTCCATTGGGGAACTGAAGCCGGGAGTTCAGGCCACGGTGGCGGGGACTATCCTGAACCTGCAGGAAAAGCAGGGAGGCAGGCGGGGCATGAGCATCCTTACCGCCATGGTAGGGGACGGCACGGGTTTCCTCACTGTCACCTGGTTCAATCAGAAATTCTTGAAGAACAAGCTGAAGCCCGGCAAGCGGCTTTTTGTGACGGGCAAGGCCGCCTATGCCTACGGGGGCCGGGGACAGATGGCCATGAGCCATGTCCATTCCTTCGAGGTGCTGGAGGGGGAGGAGGCGGCTGAGGAAAGGTGTGGCATCCTGCCTGTCTATCCCTCTACTGAGAAGCTGAACCAGAAGTATTTCCGCAAGATTCTTGGCGAACTGTTGGAGAAGGAATTGCCTGATTTGCAGTTGCCTGAGCTGATTCCCGCAGGCATACGCAGTCACTATAAATTGCTGCCCAGAGTGGAGGCGCTGAAGGCCATACACTTTCCCGAGGATTTTGTACAGCTCAAGGACGCCAGAAACGCTCTGGCCTTTGAGGAGCTTTACCTTATCCAGTGCGGCCTCATGCTGCTGAAGAAGAAGAATCAGCAGGAGGGGAAGGGCATCAGGCATTTGGTGAATAGCCGCAAGGTTGGGGCCCTGCTGGCAAGTCTGCCCTTCCAGTTGACCCGTGACCAGCACAAGGCCTGGCAGGAAATCTGCAAGGATATGGAAAGTCCCCTGCCCATGCGGCGGCTGGTACAGGGGGATGTGGGCTCCGGCAAGACCGTGATAGCCATGCTGGCCTTGGTAAAGACGGTGGAAAATGGCTTTCAGGGGGCCATGATGGCTCCCACGGAAATCCTGGCCAGCCAGCATTACGAGAGCTTCAAGACGCAACTGGAGCCTTTGGGTATCAGGGTGGGGTTCCTCTCCGGCAGGCTGACGAAAAAGAAGCGGGAGGAAATGTATGCAGCCCTTTCTGCCGGGGAATACGATATTGTCATCGGCACCCATGCTCTGATACAGGAGGGGGTGGACTTTGCCCGGCTGGGGCTGGTGGTGACGGATGAGCAGCACCGTTTTGGCATCGACCAGCGGGCGGCGCTGGAGAAGAAGGGGAATCTGACTCCTGATGTACTGGTCATGACCGCCACCCCTATTCCCCGCACCATGACCCTGACGGTGTATGGGGACCTGGACGTATCCCTTATCAGGGAATTGCCCCCGGGGCGTCAGCCCATCAGGACCTTCCTGCGCCAGCCGGACAGGCGGGAGCTTATCTATCAGTATGTGCGCACCCAGATAGAAGCCGGCCGGCAGGCCTATGTGGTCTGTCCCCTGATAGAGGGCAGCGAGGACAGTGACCTGCCTTCGGCAGAGGAAGTCTATGATGAGTTGCGCTATGGCATCTTTTACGGCATTCCCTGCGGACTGGTGCATGGTCGCATGAAGGGGGCTGACAAGGAAGCCGTGATGGAGGCGTTCTATGAGAACAAGGTGAAACTGCTGGTGTCCACTACGGTCATAGAAGTTGGGGTGAATGTGCCCAATGCCAGCATGATGGTCATTGAAAATGCAGACCGCTTCGGCCTGGCCCAGCTGCACCAGCTCAGGGGGCGCATCGGGCGTGGCCAGTACAAGTCTTACTGCATATTGGTGTCCGAGTGCAAGACGGAAAATGCCAGGGAGAGGCTGAAAATCATGGAAAATACCTCCGATGGTTTTGAGCTGGCAGAGGAAGACCTGCGGCTCCGCGGCCCTGGCCAGTTCTTCGGCCATATGCAGCACGGCTTGCCGGACCTCAAGATTGCCGATGTGCTGGGGGACATGGATATCCTGCTGCAAGCTCGTGAAGCGGCGGCAGCTACGTTGGAGAGCCGGGAGGATCTGGATTTTGTAATGCCGGTGTTGGCAGCACATTACAGGGAGCAGTTTGCCAGGATTACCGAACTGTAGTGGAATAAATGTTCCAAAAAGGCTGGACAAGCGAACATAAGTATGGTAAGATAATGACAGAACATAAGTGCGGAATACAAAGGAGATATGATCTGTTATGGATGCCATTCTTATCAGCTTGTTTATCTTATCCTTATATACGGTATTGAAGATTGGTCTGCGAGTTTACCATGTGAGGCGCTATCTGAGACAGCGCAGCCATCGCCGGGGAAGGGCGGAACAGCTGCAGCCTGCACCAGTGCTGAGGGCGGATTTTGGCAGCAGGTATCGCCAGGTCACGCCTGCCCGGGCAAGCTGAATATTATTCAACTCAATTTAGCAATGAAAAAGAACGCTCCGTGGGAGCGTTCTTTTTCATTGCTATGCGTTTTTCTCTGCAGAGACTTCCTTAAGTCCGTATATGGCTCCGGCAAAGGCGGAAGCCATGATGCGGGTTTCTAGGTTTGATTGCTTTTTGATTTCATTCATGTGGGCGTGGAAAGTGTCTTCCATTTCCATGACATTTAGATATATGGAAAGACCTAGCTTATCACGCAAATTGTCGGATTTCAGGAAGTTTGCCACCAACTGGCCGCGACGCTTGGGGGTGTCTGCAGCGATAAGGGCATCTGCCAGGGATTTGATGATGGGGTCTTTGAACTTATCCGCGGTCTTCCAGGCAGACAGGCAGGCTTTTTTCATGGTCATATTATCCCGCACCAGAAAGAAGATAATGAGGGAAGCCATGGCTAACACACTTTTATCAGCAGTTACACGCTCCACACATATTTTGTAGATATCCTCTGGTTCTTCTTCAGTACGGAGACCAAGCTCGATGGCTTGGGAAATATCTTCAGCACCAGGCTGGAAAAACATGCCAGCGGCTACCATGCACCCACGGGCGCGTTCTAATGAATCTCTGCTCACGGTAATCACCTCGTAGGGAGATTTCGTCACGGAGACAGATATTTCCTGCCTTAAAAGATTCAGTCTAAAGTTTTTTCAATAGTTCCACCACCTACTACATAGCCTTCTCCGTCAATGCTGTAGAGCACTACAGCCTGGCCGGGGGTGATGGCCCGCTGGGCTTCGTGGAAGACCAGCCTCATTTTGCCATTATCTGCCGGATAAGCGGTGGCAGGCTGTTCTTTTTGGCTGTAACGGGTTTTGGCTAGCACTTCCATAGGCGTGGTCAGTTCTGGAATGGCAATCCAGTTTGTATCAGATGCCAGGAGTTCTTTATGGAAGAGGGAAGTTTCTGGTCCTACCGTGACGATGTTGGTTTCCATGTCTTTTGCACACACATAGACAGGTTCACCCAAAGCCAGCCCCAATCCTTTGCGTTGTCCTAAAGTATAGTGGACAGCGCCGCGGTGTCTGCCGATGACATTGCCCTGTAGGTCAAGGAAATTTCCAGGTTGGTATTTCTTTCCTTGGTATTTTTCCATAAAGGCCACATAATCTCCATCTGGCACAAAGCAGATATCCTGACTTTCACGCTTTTGGGCATTTATGAGCCCCAGGCTTTCAGCGATTTTCCTGGTTTCTTCCTTGCTTTCCATTTCGCCAAGGGGGAATTTTACGTGGGCAAGCTCATTCTGGGTAAGGGTATAGAGCACATAAGTCTGGTCTTTGCTGAGGTTTTTTGCTTTTCGCAGCAGGAAACGGCCATCTTTTTCTTCCACTCGGGCGTAGTGGCCCGTGGCCACACAATCCATGCCCTTTTCTTTGGCAAAGTCCATTAGGCGGCGAAATTTCAGGCAGCGGTTGCAGTCTATGCAGGGGTTGGGGGTGCCGCCTTCCTCATAGGTGCGGATGAATTTGTCTATTACTTCCCGTTTGAAGTCAGAGGTGAAGTCTTTCACCTCAAAGGGCATGCCCAGCCGCTGGGCCACGTTGGCGGCATCGTCTATATCAGACTGGGTACAGCAGGTCTTGAAGATGGAAAGGCCGATATCTTCATTGTGATAAAGCCGCATATTGGTCCCATGGCAGTTATAGCCGGCCTCTTTCATCAGGTAGGCAGTTACTGAGCTGTCCACTCCGCCACTCATGGCAATAAGGGCATTTTTATTGTTATGCTTCATGTTTGTCAGTCCTTTCTTATGACAAGAGTATATCATAGAGGAGAAGGTGTGCAAAGAAGCAACAGGGAGACGCAGTGGCTGGCTGACAAAAGGGGCAGGATATTTGCTTTTGCTGTAGAATGATAATGTGAGAAGAAACTAATGCCGCCTGATGTTGTATATTTCCCAGAGTTGGAATGAGTTTATGGGAGGTCGAGAAAATGAAATTGAAAAAGAAAGTTTTGGTGTCCCTGTTGCTGGGCGCTCTCTGCCTGGCACCTGTGGGCGCCCAGGCTTGTACCACGACTATCGTGACTAAGGGGGCTTCTGCCGATGGGAGTGTCTTTGTCAGCCATTCCAATGATTCTTTTGACAGTGATCCTAATATAGTCTATGTGCCTGCCAGGGACCATGAAGCAGGGGCGATGCGTCCGGTTTATCCGGCTGCCATAGCTTGGGATGAGATGCCGGATTATGCTTGCTATGCCAATCCACGCCTTGTAGCGCCAGAGAGAGCAGCGGGCTACGACTATCCGGGCAGGGAAAAGACGAAGCCGCTGGGAGAGATACCTGAGGTGGCCCACACCTATGCTTACATCGATAGCGACTATGGGGTGATGAATGAGCACGGCCTGATGCTGGGAGAATGCACCAATAACTCTGCTCATCTGGAATATTCAGAGCCGGGAGAAGGCAGGGGAATCTTTTACGCCTCAGAGTTGGGGCGGGTAGCTCTTGAGCGTTGTCGCACGGCGCGGGAAGCCATCAACCTTATGGGGGAGATGATAGATGAACATGGCCTTTGGGGTACGGGAGAAACCTTGCTGGTGGCAGATAAAGATGAGGGCTGGGTGCTGGAAATGCAGCCTACTCCTTCGGGCAAAGGCGGCTTCTGGATCGCCCAGAAGGTGCCTGACGGAGAGTTTTTCGTGGCAGCCAATCAGTTCCGTATCCGCGCTATCAAACCGGGAGCAAAGGACCAGATTTTCAATCCTAACTTGCCTGAAAAGCTGAAAGAAGCTGGCTGGGCTGCCTATGACAAGGAAGGAAATATGGACTGGGTGCTCTCTATGCAGGCCGTGGAGGATTTCCATCCTTATTTTGCCCTGCGGCGTGTGTGGCGGGCACTTTCGCTGGTGGCACCTTCGGCAAACCTTCCTGCCTTCCATTCGCCCGGACCATCGCCTTACTGTGCAGGAGGTTATGAACCTTCATCGGGACGCCTATGAGGGCACGGAATTTGACCGCCGCAAGGGTGAAAGCGCAGGGCTCTTTGCTTCGCCCTACCGTCATGCCAGCAAGCCCAAGTGGGAACGTTCCATCACTGCTACCAATATCGCCTATGCCTGGATAACCCAGGCTCGTGCTGATTTGCCCTGTCCCATTTTCTGGCTGGCCATGAATGCCCCGGCTGAAAGCGTATATCTGCCTCTGGCGGTAGCTCCTCTGCCGGAAGCATACAGCGGCAATGACCGCAAGAATTATGACCAGGATAAAGCATGGTGGATTTCTGGTCAGGTGACTACCTTGACCCGTGGCTACTACAGCGCTCTTTCTCCACAGGTGAGGGAGGCAGCTCTTCAGGAAGAACAGCGGGGGACAAAGCTGGTAAACGAAGCAGCCGGAATGTCTTCTGAGGCATTGGCTCAGGTCTTGAGTGCAAATGCGGTTCGTGCCCTGTCAGATTGGAAAGGATTATATGGCCGTTTGCTGAGTAATAGTGATTGCGGACATCATATCAAGTATGATGAC
>CAJOIN010000114.1 GCA_905234515.1 uncultured Selenomonas sp. | reverse complement strand
ACGTTAGATAATGGCATAAATGCAGCTTAGAGAACAAATGTTTATTTTTCGATGAAAAATTCTCATTTTAATTTGCTTTAAATCTTGACATAGCACCAGTAGGCTACTTCGGTATCTGCGACAAGGAAGTATGCACCAATCAGGGATTTATTTCATGTATTCCTAAACGGGAAAACTTCCGTATGTATTTGCTGTTTAATCTTATGAACAGGGTTGAAGAAATCCGAGGCAAAGCAGGTGGATCTACATATCTGGAGATAAGCAAGAAGAATTTCAGAGACTTACAGATTATGATACCGTGCGATGAGTTACTAGCGAGGTTTGAAGAAGTAGCTGGAAATATGGTTAAGTCAATAGAGAACGCGACACGTTCAATTCATAGATTGCAGGAAGCCCGTGACCGTTTGCTCCCTAAGTTGATAAGCGGAGAAATAGAAGTTTCATCATAAGGATGTGATTTTATGTCCAGGGATTACTCCGAGAATAAGCTGGTGCAGCAAAGTTCCCTTGCGCTGCTTCGTGATGAGCTGGGGTGGGATACTGCCCTGGCTTACAATCAGGAAGTGCTGGGAGAAGGGGGTACCTTTGGGCGTAAAACATACCATGATGTCCTTCTGCTCAAAGAGTTGAAGCCTGCCCTCCTGCGCCTCAACCCCTGGCTCAAGGAAAATAACCTTAGGGACGTGGTGGAGAAGCTGGAAGAACACCTGACCATTGCTTCCCTCATGCAAATCAACGAGGACAAATACAAACTCTTTCGTGAAGGCGTGCAGATTGTCGCCCGTGGCCCCAAGGGAAAAATGACGAACAAGACCGTGCGCCTCTTTGACTTCGACAGGCCGGACAACAACCACTTCCTGGCGGTGGAGGAACTGAAAATAAGCGGCCCTGTCTACAATCGCCGTGCAGATATTGTTGGCTTTGTCAATGGCATTCCCCTGCTGTTTATAGAGCTAAAACGCAGTGATGTAGATATCAAGAATGCCTATGTTGACAACTACAGGGACTATCTGCAATCCGTTCCCCAGCTGTTCTATTACAATACTTTCATCATGCTGTCCAATGGATTGGAAGCCAAAATCGGCACTGTGGGCAGCAAATATGAATTCTTCCATGAGTGGAAACGCCTGCAGGAAAGCGACAAGGGCAGCGTGCAGCTGGCCACTATGCTTCGGGGCGTGTGCAGGAAGGAAAACTTCCTCGACCTCTTGGAAAACTTTATCCTCTTTGACCACAGCGGCGGCAGATGTGAGAAAATCCTGGCCCGCAACCACCAATATTTGGGGGTCAATGAGGCTGTCAAAAAATATCGCGCCCGCAAAGTCAATGATGGCAAGCTGGGTGTTTTTTGGCATACCCAGGGTTCAGGAAAAAGCTACTCCATGATTTTCCTGGCTCGGAAAATCAGGCGGAAGTTCGCGGGTTCGCCTACCATCGTAGTGCTCACGGACAGGGACGAGCTGAACAAGCAGATCAGCGGCACCTTTGAGAGTTGCGGGGTGCTGGAGGGGCAGAAGGCCAAGGCGTTCATTGCTTCCAGTGGGGAAGACCTGACGGATAAGCTCAAGGGCAATCCTCCGTTTATCTTTACCCTGATACAGAAATTCAATCGTGATGACCTGCCACCTATAGAAATTGACCATGAAATCATCATCATGTCCGATGAGGCTCATCGCAGCCAGTATGGTGTCTTTGCGGCCAATATGATGAAGCTTTTGCCACAGGCAGCCCGCATTGGCTTTACGGGGACACCTTTGCTGAGGGATGACAATATCACCCAGCGTACCTTCGGTGGCTATGTATCGGTGTATGACTTCCAGCGGGCGGTGGAGGATGGCGCCACTGTGCCCCTCTACTATGAGAACCGTGGGGAAAGGCTGAAGGAAATCGAAAATCCCCAGATTACAGCTGAGATTCTGGAGGCAGTGGAGAGGGCCGACCTTGACCCTGCCCAGGAGGCCAGACTGGAAAGGGAATTTGCCAAGGAAATCCACCTGCTGACGGCAGAGAAACGCCTGCGGAGCATTGCCCGTGACTTTGTGCGGCACTACTCCGACTGCTGGACTTGCGGCAAGGCTATGTTTGTCTGCCTCAATAAGGTAACTTGTGTACGCATGTGGAAGTTTGTGCAGGAATACTGGCAGGAAGAAATTCTGCGCCAGGAAAAGCTGCTGAAAACGGTCTCCCAGCAGGAGGCGGCAAATCTGCTGAAAAAGCTTGAGTGGATGCGGGCTACGGAAATGTGCGTGGTCATCAGCCAGGAGCAGAACGAGCAGGAAACCTTTGCCAAGTGGGGGCTGGATATCCTGCCTCACCGGGAAAAAATGCAGAAGCGGGAACTGGACAAGGATTTCAAGGACGGGGATAATCCCTTCCGGGTGGTGTTCGTCTGCGCCATGTGGCTTACGGGCTTTGACGTAAAGAGCCTCGCCTGTCTTTATCTGGACAAGCCCTTGAAGGCCCACACCCTTATGCAGGCTATTGCCAGAGCTAACCGCGTGGCAGAGGGCAAGAGCAACGGATTGATTATCGACTATATCGGCATAGTGAAAGCCCTGCGGAAGGCTATGGCTGATTATACCGTACAAGAGGGCGGCAGAGGCACGGATCCTGCCGTGGATAAAGAAGCTTTGCTGAGGCAGCTGGCGGAGGCGCTGGCCAGGGCTAAGAAACTTTTGGCAGACCATAATTTCCTGCTGGAGAAATTGGTGGAGGCGGCAGGTTTTGACAAGCTGGAACTATTGCAGGATGCCATGGAAGCCATGCAAAGTCCCAAAGAACTGCGCAAGGAGTTCTTCACCTATGCAGGGGAGATACACAGACTGCTGAAATATGTCAGCCATGAGGAGTTGGACGCAGACAGCCGCAAGGAGCATGAGGCTGTGCTGGCCATTTGGCGGCAACTGAAGGATAAACGGGCACATGCGGATAATACGGAGCTCATGGTGGAGATAAACGAAATCATAAATCAGTACGTCAGGGTGGAAGAAGTAGTAGAGGAGCCTGGCGGTTATCAGGCCAAACGCTTCGATATCAGCAAGATTGACTTTGACCTGCTGGCACGGGAGTTTGCAAGAACCAGACGCAAGAACCTCTTGTTGAAAGATTTGGATGAGATGGTGCAGGAACGATTGGCCAGGATGCTGGCAGTCAATCCCAACCGCATAGACTACTATGAACGCTATCAGGAGATAATCGAAGAATACAACAAGGAACAGGACAGGGCTTCCATTGAAAAGACTTTTATGGATTTAATGAAACTGGTAAACGAAATGAGCGAAGAAGAGAAACGCTATGCGAGGGAAGGTTTTGCCAACGACGAGGAATTGTCGCTCTATGATCTGTTGTTTAGGGATGATCTCACGAAGCAGGAGATTGCTGAGCTCAAGAAAATGGCAACGGAGTTGCTGAAAAAGGTAAAAAAACGTATTGCCGAAATCGACCATTGGCGGGACAAAGAAACTACCAGGGCCAATGTGGTGTTGGATATACGGGATGTGATGTATGAAATGATTCCTGAGCCGTATCTTGATTCCATCAATGACTATGTGTATAAGGTCTATGCATATGTCTATGACCATTATCCAGAGGCAGGATAATTTTATCTTCTGCTGCAAATGTCCCATGCTGTCCAACAGTGTGGGACATTTTTTGTGCATAGGGGAAGGATTTCCGTGGATGGAGGAGAATACTTACTTTCATAAGGTAAAGTCTCCTTAGGGAAATTTGCATAAAAGTGGGATTACGGTGCAAATGGCGTCTTTTGTATACATGATTCTTTTTTACAAGGACAAAGTATTTGCAAAAGATGTAAAGGTGTTATATAATATGTAACATCGTTACAGTTCCACTGTTGGGAGACAGGAACGAGAGGATACGTTAGGGAGGGATTTATATGTATTTTTCCAAGAAGACAGCAAAGCTCATGTCTTTACTTGCAGGCACCATGCTCATGGGCGGGGTGTTGGCAGGCTGCGGCGGGGATAACGCTGCCAGCAGCGACGAGATCAAGATTGGTGCTAACTTCGAGATGACGGGCAACGTGGCCAACTACGGCCAGGCTACCCTGGATGGCCTGAACCTGGCTGTTGATGAGATCAATGCGGCAGGCGGCATCAACGGCAAGAAGCTGAAGGTAATCTCTGCAGATAACAAGTCTGAGGCTGCCGAGGCTGTGAATGCAGCTACCAAGCTCATCTCTGATGATGGTGTAAAGGTACTGGTTGGCCCGGCTGTAACGGCCAACGTCATCGCTGAGTCCCAGGTGGCTACGGACAACAAGGTTCCCGTTATCGCCCCTGATGCTACCAGCCCGGATGTTACCGTGGAGAACGGACAGGTGAAGCCCTTCATCTTCCGCAGCTGCTTCATTGATCCCCAGCAGGGCACGGTCATGGCCAAGTTCGCTTCTGAGAACCTGAAGGCCAAGACGGCAGTCATCTACGTGGACAACAGCTCCGATTACTCCAAGAGCCTGGGCAAGGTCTTCAAGGAGGAATTCGAGAAGGCTGGCGGCAAGGTGCTGATGGAAGAAGCTTTCCTGGCCAAGGATCAGGATTTCAAGGCTACGCTGACCAGCATCAAGACGGCTAATGCTGATGTGGTCTTCGTTCCTGCTTATTATGAAGAGGTGGGCAAGATTGTGAAGCAGGCCCGCGAGCTGGGCATCACTTCCCCCATCCTGGGCACTGACGGCTGGGATGATTCCAAGGTGGCAGATATCGCCGGTGTGGATGCTCTCAACAACACCTACTTCAGCACCCACTACTCCGACAAGGATGAGTCTGTGAAGGGCTTCCTGGAGGCTTTTGAGAAGAAATACGGCCATGCTCCCAATGTGTTCGCAGCTCTGGGCTATGACGCAGGCAAGCTCCTGGCAGATGCCATCAAGCGCGCCGGCAGCGATGATTCCGAGAAGATTCGCCAGGCCATTGAGGAGACCAAGGATTTGCAGGTGGGCACGGGCATCATCACCATGGATCCCAAGACTCACAACCCCATCAAGCAGGCAGTTATCCTCCAGAACAAGGACGGCGGCCGCGTGATGGTGGCTAAGATCATGCCGGAGTAAGTTACTTAGAGCTAGATTAGCAAGGCCCATATGGGCCCTGAAAAGGCAAGGGGGCCGCTGGCAGCGGTCCCCTTTTGTGATTTTTAGGTTCCCGACCAAGGAATGGGAAAGGAATCATGTGGAGGTTCAAGATTATGGAAATGGGGCAGCAAGTCCTGCAGCAGCTGGTCAACGGCATTTCGCTGGGCAGCATCTATGCGCTGATAGCGTTGGGCTATACCATGATTTACGGTATCATCAAGCTCATCAATTTCGCCCACGGTGATATTTATATGGTGGGCGCCTATATCGGTTTCTTTGCCATCACCCAGGCGGGGCTTTCCATTGTACCGGCGCTGCTGGTATCTCTGGTGACCACGGCCCTCTTGGGCATGCTGGTGGAAAAATTGGCCTATAAGCCTTTGCGCCATGCGCCCAGGCTCTCGGTGCTGATTACCGCTATCGGCGTCTCCTTTTTCCTGGAGTATGCCAGCATGTATTTCGTGTCCCCCACCCCGCGCACCTTCCCGGCGGTGATGGACAGCGTGGCAGTGAATATCGGCGGCCTGGTCATCAACGGCCAGCAGATGCTGATTCTGGGCATCACCTTTGTGCTCATGGTGATTCTCACCTATATCGTCAAATTCACCAATACGGGCAAGGCCATGCGGGCAGCTTCCTTTGATACGGA
>CAJOIN010000113.1 GCA_905234515.1 uncultured Selenomonas sp. | reverse complement strand
GTTGTCGGGGATTATCCTTTTGGACTTGATTCTGTCCGGGGATAATGCCATCCTCATTGCCCTGGCTTGCAAGAACTTGCCGGAGCATAATCGTGGCAAGGCCATCCTGGTGGGCGGCATGGGGGCCGTGGTCATCCGCATTGTCTGCACCCTCTTTGCCACGGGGCTGCTGGCCATGCCTTATCTGGAGTTCATTGGCGGGGCTTTGCTGCTCTATATTGCGGTGAAATTGTTGGTGGATCATAAGGGGGAGGAAAAGTCCGAAGCGCCGGCTTCCTTCTGGGCAGCCATTCGCACCATCCTGGTGGCGGATTTCGTCATGAGCATCGACAATGTGCTTTCCCTGGCAGGGGTGGCCAATACGGTACCTGAGGGTAAGTGGAGCCTGATTATCGTGGGGCTGCTCATCTCCATCCCCATCGTGCTCTTTGGGGCCCAGTTTTTCCTCATGCTGATGAAGAAGATTCCGGCTTTGGTGTATGCCGGGGCAGCGCTGCTGGGATTTACGGCGGCCAAGCTGATGGTGGCAGATCAAGGATTAGGTGATGTTGTGGCACCTTATGCTACCTTTATGGAAGTTGGGTTTGTGGTGCTGGTGCTGGGGATAGGGTACTATCTCAATCACCGTGGCAACGGTGAAGGTGCTAAGGAAAGTTGAGGAGAGTAGTTGACTTTCTTTTGTTCTTTAAGTAAAATTGAGTTAGATAATTGACTTTTTGACTTTTGATTACATTCCGTCTGTTCATTTTCTTTGGCGCAAAGAAAACGAACCAAAAGAAAACTGCAACCTTGCGGCCCGTCCAGGGCCTTAAGGTTGCGAACGCCCATCCATGGGCTGTAGTTTGAGGTCTTGGGTTTAGGAGGGATTTTTATGAATACCATTAAGACAGCGGCTTTGATGGCGCTTTTGATGGCTATTATGGTGGCTATTGGTGGGGCGCTGGGGGGAAGCTCTGGGGCTACTGTGATGTTGATTATTGCTTTGGCCATGAATTTCATCACTTATTGGTTCTGCGATACCATGGTTTTGAAGTCTTACGGTGCGGAGCCTATTGAGAGGGAGCAGGCGCCGGAGCTGTACGGGCTGGTTGAGAAGCTGGCGGCTAATGCTGATCTGCCTATGCCGCGGGTGGCTATTATCCAGAGCGACGTGCCCAATGCTTTTGCCACGGGGCGCAATCCGGACCATGCGGTGGTGGCGGTGACCACTGGCATTATGAGGGCTTTGAATTACAATGAGCTGGCTGGGGTTATCGGCCATGAGTTGGCTCATGTGAAGCATCGCGATATCCTGATTTCTACCATTGCAGCTACCATGGCTACTTTTATCAGCTATGCTGCCCATATCGCAGCCTTCTTCGCTCTCCGCGATGAGCAGCGCGGTGCGGTACACGCGCAGCGAATGCGCGGCGTCATGCCCGCCGGAGGCTGCCAGCCTGATTCAGATGGCCATTTCCCGTTCCCGGGAGTATGATGCGGACAAGACAGGCGCAGAGATTTGCGGCAATCCCAATTTCCTGGCTGACGGCCTGGAGAAGATTGAGTACTATGCTACCCATGCGGCTCCCATGCCTCAGGCCACCCAGGCGACATGTCATATGTTTATCATCAATCCTTTGAAGGGTGCAGGCAAGATGCTACAGGGCCTTTTCTCCACCCATCCTGATACCCAGGAGAGAATCGCAAGGCTCCGCCAGCAGGCTGCGCTGATGCGGGTTTGAGTATGTCGAAACATCTTGCTTTGTATATGTAAAAATGTTAAAATTGGACATAGAAAGGCAGCCGATGTTGGTCCGTCGGAACCGCCATTCGTTAAAAACTTGGGGCGTTCGTCAAGGACAATCAGTTAAACGGTTAGATGCTTATTTAAGCAGAGCTAGGAGCGCCAAAACAAACTGAAGTAAAGCCAGCGTAAGTGCCAACTTTTCGTAAGTCGTCATGGACATCACCTCCCCACGAAGGAGGAACCGACCATCGGCCGCACGATTAGTATAGCATTGCGCTGGCTTTTCTTCAATAAAAAGGTGGTTATGATTATATGGCAAAGGAAATAGAGCGCAAGTTCCTGGTGGCGGAGGGCTGGCAGCCTGAGGGCGAGGGTGACTATATCGCCCAGGGGTATCTCTCTGCCTCAGAGACGGCAGCAGTGCGCATCCGCATCCGCAAGGGCAAGGGGTATCTTACCGTCAAGAGCAATGTAAACGGTGTTGTCAGGCTGGAGTACGAGTATGAGGTGCCCCTCAAGGACGCGGAGGATATGCTGAAGCTCTGCCAGGGGCCCATTATCGAGAAGCACAGGTACCTGCTGCCTGCAGGCCGGGGGAGGACCTGGGAAGTGGATGTGTTCCACGGGGACAATGAAGGACTCACCGTGGCGGAAATTGAGCTGGAGGAGGAAAATGAATCCTTTGACCGGCCGGAATGGCTGCGGGATGACGTGTCCACGGACCCAAGGTATTTCAACTGCAATCTGGCCAAAAATCCCTACAAGACATGGCAGCAGGGATGAGATAGCAAGGCTTTCCCCTTAAGTGAAATAAAATGAGCTGTGAGAAGATATGTGGCTTGCCACAAGCTTTTCACAGCTCATTTTTGCTTTTAAAAATCATTATACATATTTTCTTCACGTTCCTGCTTGGTGAGCCTGTTGATGTGTAACAACAGGTACAATATGCCGCCTAGAGTCACCAAATAACCGAAGACCAGCACCATTAGGGTGTTTTTCCTTATTTCAGAGGTAGGAAGAGATGGTTCAGTAGCAATGTGTATAGATTGTGGATAAGATTTGCTATTTATACACAGGCTGATTGTGAAAAGTTAATTTTACAATTTATCCACAAAATAAGTATTGATTATGTGGATTGTGTGCACAAAATATGGTGAAATTGTTGTATTTTAGCTCATATATGGGATTATTTATACCTTTATCCACATTATCCACAGGCATACCTGTGGATTGTGGATTCTTTTACACAGTTTTGCTTATATATTATAGAAGGAAAAATTTATATTGCCAGGAGGTGGCAGGAGCTTATCCACAGTTATCCACACTTGTGGATTGTTTTGTGGATAACATTGAGGCATAGGCTTTATTCATCTTGGGCAGGATTTTGGAAACCAGGGGCGAAATAGAACAATGGAACATTTTTATCAGCATACCTGAACAAGGAGATGATAATATGCTTAACGAGGAACTGATAGATACCTTGGTACGCTCAGCTATGGACGCCATCAGGAATGCCTATGTGCCCTACTCGGGCACAGCCATTGGTGCCTGCATTATGGCCAGTGACGGCACTATCTATACTGGCTGCACCATTGAGAACGCCATCAGGAATCTGTCCATTGGAGCAGGGGAAGTGGCGGTGTACAAGGCTGTATCGGATGGCAAAAGGGAGTTTGATGCCATTGCTTTTATCTGCAATACGGAAAGGCCCTTTGTGCCTAATGGGGCTATCTGCCAGCTGCTGGCAGAGTTCAATGTGCCGGAAGTGGTGATGGCGGATATGAATGGGGATGCGCAAGTGCTTTCACTTACGGATCTGTTGCCATATGGGAGTGAGCCGCTGGATAATCATACGGTTAGAGAATAATAAAATATAGAAAGAACTTGCCCTTCGGGGCAAGTTTTTGTTTGTGAGAATGAATTGTAATGAGTATCATTATTGAAAGGTGAGTTTCCATGGCCGAAAGTGTAGATTATGGGGCTTTGGATGAGATACTTGAGCGCAATGGCTGCGACAAGACTAATATCATCTCCATTCTGCAGGAGACACAGGGGATTTATCGGTATCTGCCCCGGGAGGTTTTTCCTTACTTTGCCAAGAAGCTGGGCATCAGTGAGGCTCGGATTTATGGGGTGGCTACTTTTTATGAGAATTTCTCCCTGGAGCCTAAGGGAAAGCATATCATCCGCATCTGTGACGGGACGGCCTGCCATGTGAGGAAGTCCATCCCTGTCATTGAGGAGTTTCGCAAGATCTTGGACCTGGCGCCGGAGCAGGCTACTACCAAGGACATGATGTTCACTTTAGAGACGGTTTCCTGCCTGGGGGCTTGTGGATTGGCCCCGGTGCTGAACCTGGACGGGAAGGTTCATGCTGCCATGACCCCGGAGAAAGCCCGGGAGCTCATTGCGAAAGTCAGGGAGGAGGATGCAAATGCTGGCCACTAAATTATCAAGCCGGGAGGCTCTCCAGGAAGTTAGGGGCAAGGCCAAGGAACTGCTCTCTGCCCAGAAGCGCCGCATTTACGTCTGTGCCGGCACCGCCTGTGTGGCGGGAGGGGCTCTCGACATCTACGCTGAGTTCAAGCGCCTGCTGAAAGAGGCGGATATCCCCTGCCTGGTGAAGCTGGAGGAGGATATCGACGAGGAAGGGGCTGTGGCCCTGAAGAAGAACGGCTGTCCCGGCTTCTGCCAGAAGGGGCCTCTGGTGCGCATTGACCCTGAGGGGTGGCTCTACACTAAGGTAAAGCCAGAGGATTGCGCCGAAATCGTGGAGAAGAGCATCAAGGGCGGGGAAGTTCTTGAGCGTTTGCTCTACGAAAGTGACGGTAAAAAATACGAGAAGTCTGAGGACATTCCCTTCTTCCAGAAGCAGACCCGTCTGGTGCTGGAGCACTGCGGGCGGATGGCGGCGGATTCCATTGAGGAATACCTGGCCGTAGGCGGCTATGAGGCCTTGGAAAAGGCCCTTTTTGACATGACTCCTGAGGAAATCACCCAGGAAATCTCCGACTCTAACTTGCGGGGCCGCGGGGGCGGCGGCTTCCCCACGGGCCGCAAGTGGACCCAGGTTGCCGGCTTCAAGAGTGACGTGAAGTACATCGTCTGCAACGGCGACGAGGGAGACCCTGGGGCCTTCATGGACGAGGGCATTATGGAAGGTGACCCTCACCGCATGCTGGAGGGCATGATGATTGCCTCCGTGGCCTGCGGGGCCAGCCAGGGCTATATCTATGTGCGGGCGGAGTATCCCCTGGCGGTGGAACGGCTGAATATCGCCATCAAGGATGCCCGCAAGTACGGCCTCTTGGGCAAGAATATCTTGGGATCCGGCCATGATTTCGATATCCGCATCAACCGTGGGGCCGGTGCCTTCGTCTGCGGCGAGGGCAGCGCCCTGACGGCCTCCATCGAGGGAAAACGCGGCATGCCCCGGGTGAAGCCTCCCCGCACGGTGGAGCACGGCCTCTTTGGCAAGCCCACGGTGCTGAACAATGTGGAGACTTTTGCCAATGTGCCTTTGATTATAGAGCGGGGCGCCAAGTGGTACCGCTCCATTGGGCCCGAGAACAGCCCGGGCACCAAGGCCTTTGCTTTGGCTGGCAATATCTCCAATACGGGCCTTATTGAAGTGCCCATGGGCACCAAGCTCCGGGAGGTCATCTACGACATCGGCGGCGGCATCCGGGAAGGGCATAATTTCAAGGCTGTCCAGATTGGCGGCCCCTCGGGAGCCTGCCTGACGGAAAAGGACATGGAGATGCCCCTGGACTTTGATTCCCTGAAGAAAATCGGCGCCATGATGGGCTCCGGCGGTCTGGTGGTCATGGACGACAAGACCTGCATGGTGGAAGTGGCCAGGTTCTTCATGAACTTCACCAAGAACGAGTCCTGCGGCAAGTGCATTCCCTGTCGGGAGGGCACCAAGCGCATGCTGGAAATCCTCACCCGCATGACCAATGGCGAGGGGAGGCCGGAGGATATTGACCTGCTGCTGGAGCTTTCCGACACCATTTCCCATACTGCCCTCTGCGGCCTGGGCAAGAGCGCCCCGAACCCGGTGGTCAGCACCATCAAGAACTTCCGGGAGGAGTACGAGGCTCACACCCAGAAGGGCGACAAGCACTGCCCGGCTGGGGCCTGCGCGAAGCTCAAGCATTACACCATCCATCCGGACCTGTGCCGCGGCTGCTCCAAGTGCGCCCACAACTGCCCGGTGAATGCCATTTCCGGCAAGGTGAAATCTCCCTTTACCATCGATCAGGAAAAGTGCATCAAGTGCGGCACCTGCTTCAATGTGTGCCCCTTCCATGCCATTGAGGAGGGTTGATTATGGAACAGAAATTTATGACCATCGACCATATCCCCGTGGAAATCGAAGGGGAAAAGAATATTTTAGGCGTCATTCGCAAAAGGGGCATCGACCTGCCCACCTTCTGCTATTACTCGGAGCTTTCCATCTACGGCGCCTGCCGCATGTGCATGGTGGAGGATGAGGAAAGAGGCAGCCTTATGGCTGCGTGTTCAACACCTCCCAAGGCGGGCATGAAGATCCTGACCAATACCCCAAGGCTCAGGAAATACCGCAAGAATATCCTGGAGCTGCTGCTGGCCAACCACTGCCGTGACTGCACCACCTGCAGCAAGAGCGGCCACTGCCGCCTGCAGGAGCTGGCTCACCGCTTCGGGGTGAAGGAAGTGCGCTTTCCCACGGACTACAACCAGTCTCCCAAGGACACTTCCTCCTATTCCATCGTCCGTGACCCCTCCAAGTGCATCCTCTGCGGCGACTGCGTGCGCATGTGCTCCGAGGTGCAGAATATCGGCGTTATCGACTTCGCCTTCCGGGGCTCCCACATGCATATCTCCACTGCTTTTGACAAGCCCATCGGCGAGACAGAGTGCGTAGGCTGCGGCCAGTGCGCCGCCGTCTGCCCCACGGGCGCCATCACCATCAAGAGCGACCGTGACCGGCTGAGGAGTGACCTGAACAACCCCAAGAAGAAAGTGGTGGTGCAGATTGCCCCTGCCGTTCGGGTGGGCATCGGCCACGCCTTTGGCCGCCCCGAAGGGGAGAACGTCATGGGCAAGATTGTGGCAGCCCTGCACTATATGGGCTTCAAGGAGGTCTATGACACGGTAGTGGGGGCGGACCTTACCGTCATGGAGGAGGCCGCCGAGTTTGTGGAAAGGGTGGAAAAAGACGAGAATCTTCCCCTCTTCACCAGCTGCTGCCCCGCCTGGGTGAAGCATGCGGAAAACCGCTATCCCCAGCTCATGAAGAACATCTCCACCACCAAGTCCCCCATGCAGATTTTCGCTCCCATCATCAAGGAATACTATAAGGATGATGAGGAGAGACAAGACAGAGAGCCATAACAGGATCGTTGAGGCGGCCAGGAAGGAATTCCTGGACCCTGAGGGCAAGCCCTATGTGGACTATGTCATCACCACCAAGGGCCTGGTGCAGATGATAGAGGAATTCGGCATCGACTTCGACAGCCTGGAGCCTGAGAGCATCGATATGCCCTTCGGCACCATCAGCGGAGCCGGCACCATCTTCGGCGTCACCGGCGGCGTCACCGAGGCCGTCCTGCGCCACCTGATGTCCGACAAGAGCCGCTCCGAACAGAAGGCCTTGGCCTTCACCGGCATCCGTGGCATGCAGGGCATCAAGGAGGCTGTTATCGACTACAAGGGCACCCAGGTAAAGATTGCCGTGGTCAGCGGCCTCAAGAACGCCGACACCCTTATCGACAAGGTGCTGGCCGGTGAGGCAGAATACCACCTTATCGAAGTCATGGCCTGCCCAGGTGGCTGCGTGGGCGGCGGCGGTCAGCCCTTCACCAACGCTGAAGGCAAGGACACCAGAGGCGCCGGACTCTACCGCTCCGATAGAATGAGCAGCATCAAGCGCTCCGACCAGAACCCCGTGATAGACTACCTCTATCAGGGAATCCTGAAGGGCAGGGAGCATGAATTGATGCACGTGGAGTATCAGAAGTAAATACCAGGACATATAACGAGGAAGAAGATGTCCCCCATCTCTATAGATGGGGGGCTCATCGCATAACAGGCGGCGAGCATATATCTCCCACCTCGTTGAAACGCTAATTGGAGGATTTTGCCTTCGGCAAAATTTGAACAATGGCGTTATAAAAGAGCGTTATCGGGAAAGCAGTGAGGCTGCCTCCTGATAACGCTCTTGTTGTTTTCCTGCCCCAAAGAAAATGAGTAGAGGAAAAACTACTCAGGCAAGGAAATCTTGCCCAAAATCCCTAGCAGCTCTGCAATGGCCACCCCGTAATTCGTCATAGGCACTCTTTGCTCCTTGGCTGCCTTTACCCGGGAAAGCATAAACTTCCTGTTGAACATACATCCTCCGCAGTGGATGATTAAATCAAAGGGAGATAAATCTTCTGGGAAATCTTTGCCATTAACAACCACTATTTCTATCTTCTCTCCCAGATGCTTCTTGAGCAGCCGGGGAATCTTCACCCTGCCAATATCCTCATGGAGGGGCTGATGGGTGCATGCCTCGGCAATCAGTATCCTGGCATCCTCCTTTAACTCCCTCAGCGTTTGGGCTGACTCCACAAAGAAGGGCAAATCCCCCTTTACCCTTGCAAACAGCACCGAGAAAGAAGTCAATTTGCTCTCCTTGGGACAAACCTCCTCCACCTGTTTGAAAGCTTGCGAATCCGTAATAATCAAATCAGGAGCTTCCTTCATGGCATCAAGGGCCTGCTCCAGTTCAGAAGTCTTAGCGCAGGACACCAGGCAACCCTTGTCCAGCAGATGCCTGATGGTTTGTACCTGGGGCAGGATCAGCCGCCCCTTGGGGGCCTCGATATCCTGGGGCATGATGAGAAGCACCCTGTCTCCGGCCTTGGCCAGGTTCCCCGTGATATCCTCCAGGTCGTAGTTCTCAGGCCGCAGCCGGTTGATTTCCTCCAGTACCTTCGCCAGTCCCTCTTTGTGCAGGGCGCTGACCAGCAGGGGGGCAGTACCCGCCGCCTCCTGCCACTTGCCTGCCATGGCTTCCGCCTTTGGCAGGTCGACTTTATTCATCAAGAGCAGCGTGGGAGTGCTATGCTTGCGGAAAAGCTTCAGCCACCGCAGCTCTATGGCCCCCTCCTCCGGCTCATGCTCCGGGCTCACCAGGATAAGGGCCATATCCGCTTCCCGGGAGGCCTGGATGGTCTTTTCCAGCCGCAAATCCCCCAGCATCCCCTCATCGTCAAAACCTGCCGTATCTATCAAAAGGCAGGGGCCGATTCCTCTGAGCTCCACTGCCTTCTTCACCGGGTCCGTAGTGGTGCCCGCCACCGCCGACACCACCGCCAGATCCTGCCCTGTCAGGGCATTTATCAAAGTGGACTTGCCACTGTTGCGCCGCCCGAAAATCCCAATCTGCAAGCGGTTGCCTCTTGGTGTTTCCATCATATCTATCACCTTTTCTTTGCACAAAATCCCCATCAGGGTTATTCCTGATGGGGATTTTCTCTGGTAATCCTTGTATTAACTTAACGGTTTGAGGGCTGACCGTTTACCAGTAGCCCGTCTCCTGTTCGCAGCAGGAGGCTTTTTCTATTGCTATTTTAACATATTTACAAGCAGATTTCAATTAATCAGAATCTAAAGTCCCTCTTCTCTGAGTTCTTGATGGCCTCGATATTCTCTTTGGCAATCTGCCGTACTTTTTCCTTGGAAATCTTCTGGAGCTCCTGCTCGATAAGCTTGAACCCTGCCTCTTGCGTCTTCGGACCGGCGTAGTCCACCAGGTACTCCGTCAGGGTCATGAGGGCGTTGGGATGGCAGCAGTTCAGGATTTGGCCGCTTTTGCAGAGGCTCATGAAGCGGTCCCCGGTGCGGCCCTCCCGGTAGCAGGCGGTGCAGAAGGAGGGGATATGGCCCATTTCCATGAGCCAGGCGATAACCTCCTCCAGGGTGCGCTGGTCGGACACGTCGAACTGCTCCGTATCGTGGGGACGCTCCTCCTCGCTGTAGCCCCCCACCGAAGTGCGGCTGGCACCGCTGATCTGGGAGATACCCACCTGCAGCATCTTCTGCCGCACTTCCTCTGACTCACGGGTGGAAATAATCATGCCCGTATAGGGCACCGCCAGCCGGATAATGGCCGCCAGCTTGGTGAAAAGCTCATCGGACAGGGAGTTGTCAAAGGCACCCGGGTCGATATCATCAGCCCGCTTTACACGGGGTACAGAAATGGTATGGGGCCCCACGCCGTGGACAGCCTCCAGGTGCTCCGCATGCATCAGAAGACCTGCCAGCTCGTACTTATAGCTGTCCAGCCCAAAGAGAACACCTAAGCCCACATCATCAATGCCGCCTTCCATGGCCCTATCCATGGCCTCGGTATGGTAGGCATAATCATGCTTGGGCCCCGCAGGATGCAGTTCCTCATAGTGTTCCTTATGATAAGTCTCCTGAAAGAGGATATAAGTGCCAATGCCCGCCTCTTTCAGTTTCCGGTAATTCTCCACCGTAGTGGCGGCAATGTTCACGTTCACCCGCCGAATATCCCCATTCTTGTGGTGCACAGAATAAATGGTCTTGATGCTGTCCAGGATGTACTCGATGGGATTATTGACCGGATCCTCCCCAGCCTCGATGGCCAGCCGTTTATGCCCCATATCCTGCAGGGCAATGACCTCAGCCCGAATCTCCTCCTGAGTCAGCTTCTTCCGGGGGATGTGCTTGTTCTGCCGATGATAGGGGCAGTAGGCGCAGCCATTGACGCAGTAATTGGACAAATAAAGCGGCGCAAAAAGCACAATCCTATTCCCATAAAAAGCCTGTTTGATCTCCTCCGCAATGGAGTACATCCGCTCCACCCGCTCAGGATCATCACAAGCCAAAAGCACCGAAGCTTCCCGATGGGAAAGCCCCCGGCAATGGCAGCCCGTCCCCTCCTTCACGGGACGTGCCTTTTCCAGGATTTCGTCAATAAGGTCAAAGTTATCCTTGTTGGCCTCCGCATACTCCAGGGTGGAGAGGATTTCCTCATGGTTGATGAATTCGTCTGCTTTTAGTGATTTAGGATTGTAGCTGCTCATACTCATATCCCCTTAGATAAATACCAGAATGTGTAAGGACTAAAAACAATATAAAACAATTTTCATTTTACAGCAAAAAGTCATTAAATAAAAGGTGATGGTGGCAAAACATAATCTATTCGGTTATAACGAGGAACAAGATGTCCCCCGCCTCTATAGGTGGGGGGTGGCTAATATCATAACAGGCGGGAGCGCATATCTCCCGCCTCGTTGAAAGGCCAAGAGGAAGATTTGTCTATCGACAAATCTGGAACAATGGCCTTATAATAATACAGATGGGATAGTGATATCTGACGCAAGGATAAAATTGACTTATAACAGGGAGGATTTATAGTGATCAAGAAACTGTTTCTAGTGGTAATCATGCTGATGGCCTTCACGGTGCCGGCTTTTGCAGAGTCTGAGGACCCCCAGGCCGCCCAGGACCCCTTGGCCGGGGCAAGGATCACCAAGTATTGGCTGGGCTCCTTTGAAAAATACGGTGACAGCAGCAGGCTGGCCGGTGTGCGCATCCAGAAGATTTACGCACAGGATGGGAATATCAGCTACCGCTTGCTGGTCTATGATTATATCGCCAGCTACCGCGGCGACATGATTCCCGAAAACGGCACGGTCCGGGTGTGGAATCCTTCCGCCAATGACTATGTGGAGCTGGAAATGCCTGTTGTCTCCTACGACAAGGACGGCTATGGCCACTTCACCTATGTGTTCTCCCTGCCCAATCAGGTAGTTGACTGCCAGAGGAGCAACTGGAATAACCTTGAGCGTGGCGACGAAAAGCGCAAGGCCGTCCTGAGCTTCCAGGCCCACAACAGCGTAGGCCACACCGTACCCTACCAGTGCAAGAACGACTTCTCCTTCCCGATGGAATACGGAATGTAAATAAAAACTCTTGACAATGGTGTCTGAAACGTGTATTATATTGTTTGTGTTCAGCAATGGGGTTATAGCTCAGTTGGTTAGAGTGTCTCGTTGACATCGAGGAGGTCACAAGTTCGAATCTTGTTAACCCCACCATTGTTTTGCTCGCCTAGCTCAGTTGGCTAGAGCATCTCCGTCACATGGAGGGGGTCGGGGGTTCGAATCCCTCGGCGAGCACCATATGGAAAATGCAGGAGAATCAAGGGGTTTCGGCTCTTTGGTTCTCTTTTTTGGTGTATAAGAAAAGCTGGAAGTGACCTCTTTTGACCTGCAGGGAGGGGGTCAGTTGCTGTCCTTACTGTCCTCTCCTGGTGGAAAAAACAGTGAGGCAAATACCTTATCCACGGCTTCAGCCACGTTGTACTGTTTCTCCTCTGTGCGTTCGTGGATGTAGACCTTGAGGAGTGTCCGATAGTCGGCATGCCCTGCTTGCAAGCGAATGCCTTCCAAGCTGCAGCCAAGCTCAGAGGCTAAGGTGCAAAAGGTGGCGCGGGTGCAATGGCCGCCCCACTTGTCCTCTGGGATGCCGGCCTTGGCGCACCAACGCCGAAAGCTGCGACTGAAGTTATGCGGCTCTACAGGCTTATCCTGCTGCCGC
>CAJOIN010000112.1:5816-7148 GCA_905234515.1 uncultured Selenomonas sp. | reverse complement strand
GGCGAGCATATATCTCCCGCCTCGTTGAAACGCTAATTGGAGGATTTTGCCTTCGGCAAAATTTGAACAATGGCGTTATAATGATATTTTACCTAGCTGAGCCTCCCCTTTCATAGGAGGGTTTGAGCACAAAAATACAGGCCCGCCCTCAGGTGAGCCTGCATTATTTTATTTGCCCAGAACTACCCTGTTGTGCCGTGGAGATTCACTCCCGGCCCAATATCTTCTTCAGCTGCCCCATAGCCCGGTGCAGGATAACTCCCACATTGGAGGCCGTCATGTCCAGGGTCTCGGCTATCTCCTTGTTGGACATCTCTCCCCAGAACTTCAACTGGATGATGTGCTGCTCCCTTTCGGAAAGCTTATCCAGGGCCAACAGCAGCTCGCTCCTGCCCTCCTGGGCCAGGAAGCGGCCCTCGGGGCTGTCCTTTTCCTCTATGGCAGGTGAGAACACATCATCCCACTCCACATTCTGCCGGTGGCTCTGCCAGCGATAGTAGTCCGTGAGGGTGCGCATGGCAATGCGGGATAGCCAAGTGGCAAAGGATGCCTTCTCCGGGTAGAAAGAGGCGAGATTCTGGGTCATCTTCACAAAGGTATCACTGACAATATCATCCGCCGTGGCGGCATTCTTCACCCGGACGTAAATCAGGTTGTATATCTTCGGGAAGAAGTGCTCATACAGCTCGTCGAAGGCAGCCTCGTCATGCAGTGCCTCTATGGCCAGGTTATTCCAACGGTTTGCGGGTACCAATCCAATAGTTTCCATAAAAAATTTCCTTCCAAATTCTCTTTTTCTTGTAATGACCGGGATTTACAAGCGTATGTATAAGCGATAAGATGATTATACAGTTTCACATAAAGGAGCAATTGCCATGAGCATAGAACGCGAATACGGAGCCGTGGACTTTTCCCGGCTCAGCAAAGTGAAGGACAGCCTCCGGGATAAGCTGCACCACATCCGCCGACAGGCTCCCTCAGGCCTGAACAACAAAAAACTGTCTCTGGAGGACTTGGACTACGTAGCCGCCGCTGGCACTCCCATGCCTCCTCAGGACAAGAATCCCCTGGGAGAAAAACCAAAAGCCTGATATTGTATGGTTATTCGCCACAAAAGAAAAAAATCCCCCCGACTCCGGGAGGATTTTTTTGTGTCTATAGCTTAAAGATATGAAGCCGGGTTCACAACCTGGCCGTTTACGTGTACTTCATAGTGGCAGTGAGGGCCCGTGGAGAAGCCGGTGCTGCCCATGTAGGCGATGATCTGACCGCGCTTCACCTGCTGACCAGCGGTGACCACCACCTGGGATGCATGACCATAGCGGGTCATGA
>CAJOIN010000112.1:0-5749 GCA_905234515.1 uncultured Selenomonas sp. | reverse complement strand
GTGGCCACGATGGGGGTGCCCATGTCGTTGGCAATGTCAATGCCGGGATGGAAGTCAGAGCCGCCCCAGCGGAGGCCGTAGGGGGAGCTCACATCGCCGCTGCAGGGCCAAATGGAAGGAATGGTAATGGACTGGAGAGAGAAGCCTCCGATGGCCCCCAGAGCCTCCTGCTTCTCCTTGATTTCCTTCTGCAGGGACTGGAGGGATTCCCTCCTCACAGCCAGCTTCCTCTCCACCTGGGAAAGAGCCTCCCGCACATTGGCTATATCAGGCTCCACATAGGGGCCGCCCTGGCCGTCATGGGTGCCGTCCCCGCCGTTGCCATTCTCAGCCTCCCCCGCCGGAGACATGCCGGACTGACGCCGCAGCTCCTCC
Source organism: uncultured Selenomonas sp. (assembly GCA_905234515.1). Classification (GTDB taxonomy): domain Bacteria; phylum Bacillota; class Negativicutes; order Selenomonadales; family Selenomonadaceae; genus Selenomonas_B. The sequence goes on along the minus strand of CAJOIN010000112.1, from coordinate 5,374 downwards.
TCCAGGGCCGTGAGCTGGTCCATCTCATCCTGCAGAGCATTGGCCTTGCGGGAAAGCTGCAGCAGCTGTTCCTGCTGGATGCTGTTTACCGAGCGCAGGTTATTGAGCTCCGCCGACCCGCTCTTGGCGTTGAAGCTTGTATAAACCGCAAAGCTCATGATGCCCACAAAGAGCACCGCCAGCACTGCCAGGGAGCCAACGCCGTATTTAATAAGGCTCAGCGGCAGCCGCAGGCTGTGCACCGTCCCCCCCTCTTCAGGGATAATTTTTATAGTATAGGAATCAGCAGATTCCGTCTTGCCTTCCACGAGTAAAAAACCTCCAAATTTACCAAAGTACCGAACCCCAATGTTGCCCAAAGGGCAACGAGGCCAAACTCCCGAACCCCAGGGCCCAAGGATGGTGTTGATGCCCCTGTGGGGCATCAACTGCAGGCCCGCGTAAACATGCCACCGGCATGTTTACCTTTTGGTTCGTTTTCTTTGCGCCAAAGAAAATGAACAGACGCAACTATCAAAGAGCTACAATATTAGGCATGTGCCATAGCCTCTCTCAAAGCCTGCTGCTCTTCCTCAGTCAGCGTATAGCTGGAACTCCCGTTCTCAATGGGCTTGGCATAAGCCTGTGACCCCTCACGCCCGAAGACGCTGGAAAGAATCACCCCGTTGTTGTGGGCATCCAGCATAGCCACCGCATAGCTCAAATCCCCGCCCATATCCTCAAAGGCGCGATAGCGCACCATGCCGATACGGGTCAGGGCCTGCTGCAGGAGATTGTCCAGCTTCTGGTTCTCCACCTCCAGGGCAGTGTTCTGCTCCTTGACCCGCTTTACCTCGTCAATATGGCCGATAAGCATGCGCTCCAGATTGCCGCTTTCCACCCCGGTCATCATCTTCTTGTAGCGCTTCTTCATGTGGCGCAGGCTGAGGAAAAGGTTCAAGATCATGATATACATGATAATGACCAATATTCCCAGGCCTGCCACAATAAACATAAGGTTGTTAAGCACAAACTTGCTGATTTCCTGAATATCCATGCAAACTTCTTCTCTCTTTCTCTTTCAGCTTAGGCTTCCTTCATAAGGAAAGCCTTTGGGGCTCCATCCCCTCACACCGTGAACTTTCCCGTCTGGGAAAACTGGCGCAGTTTCTCAATGCGAGCCTGGTTCACTGACTGGCGGCGCTCGCCAATCAGTCCCATGATGCGCTCCAAATCATCCTCAGAGTAGAACTCTATCTCCACCTTGCCCTTTTTCTTGCCAGTCTTGATCTGCACCTGGGTTCCCAAAAGCGACTTGAGCTTCTCAGCCGCTTCCCTGATGTAAATGTTTTCCTGGGCCTGGGCCTTTTCCCCGTCGCCCTTCTCCAGGGCTGCACCGTCTGCCGCCAGCTTCCTGGCCAGCTCCTCGCACTGGCGGGCGTTCAGGTCATGCTCCTGGATGAAATCAGCAGCCTGCTGCTGCAAATTCTCCGGCAGGGCCAGCAAGGGCCGGGCCTGGCCCACCGTGAGCACCCCGCTGCCCAGGAGCTCCTGCACCTGGGGCGCCAGCTTTAAGAGGCGCATGATGTTGGCCAGATGGGAGCGGCTCCTCCCCAGACGCCCCGCCAGCTCCTCCTGGGTGAGACCGAATTCCGTCAGCAGCCTTTGGTATGCCCTGGCCTCCTCCATAACGGAAAGATCCTCACGCTGGAGATTCTCAATCAGGGCAATCTCGCTGATTTCCGAGTCATTGTACTCCCGCACCAGGGCAGGAATCTTATCAAGACCTGCACCCTTGGCGGCCCGCAGGCGCCTTTCCCCTGCGATGAGCTCATATCCTCCCTGGGGGAGCTTCCTCAGGAGCACCGGCTGCAGCACGCCGTAGCGCTGCACCGACTCCGTCAGCTCGGAAAGGGCTGCCTCATCGAACTCCTCACGGGGCTGGTAGCGGTTTGGGGTAATGGAAGCTACCTCTACCTCCTGCACCTCATCCTTGGCGGGAGCAGAGGCACTGTTGGCAAAAAAAGCCCCCAGGCCCTTGCCGCCGATTTCTCCCATGCCCTTGCCGAGACCGCCGCGGCCCTTGGCCTTACTGCTTGCCACGGGCAATAACCTCCTTCGCTAACTTCATATATACTTCCGAACCCTTTGATTTCTTGTCATAGGCCAGAATGGGCTGGCCGTAAGAGGGCGCCTCGGACAGGCGCACCGTGCGGGGTATCATGGTCTTGTAGACCTTGTCCCCGAAATGGCTCCGCACCTCATCCACCACCTGCTCGGAAAGGCGGGTGCGGGAATCGTACATGGTCATGAGCACACCCTCAATCTCCAGGCCGGCGTTGAGGTTGCTCTTCACCAGATTGATGGTGTTCAGCAGCTGCATGACACCCTCCAAGGCGTAAAACTCGCACTGGATGGGCAGCAATACCGAATCTGCGGCCGCCAGGGCGTTCAAAGTCAGGAGGCCCAGGGAGGGAGGGCAGTCCAGGATAATGTAGTCGTAGTTATCCCTGACCGTATCCAAAGCCTTCTTCAGCTTGGTTTCCCGGGAAATGGCCGTAACCAGCTCCACCTCAGCCCCTGCCAGATTGATGTTGGCAGGCAGCACCTCCACCTTGAATTCCGTCTGCACCAAGGCATCCTTAACATCCACGCCGCCTAGGAGCACCTCGTAGATGGTGGCTTCCAGGGCAGACTTGTCTATGCCCAGGCCGCTGGAAGCATTCCCCTGGGGGTCGCAGTCCACCAGCATGGTCTTCTTTTTCTTAGCCGCCAAACAAGCCGCCAGATCCACCGCCGTGGTGGTCTTCCCCACGCCGCCCTTCTGGTTGGCAATCGCGATAATCTTAGCCACAGCCGTCACCCCTTCTCAAAAACTAAGCTATATTATTATACATCTGACAATGAAAAATGCCTAGAAAAAAATGGGATGTTTCACGTGAAACATCCCATTTTTCTTCAAATTTATCTTGTATATCTCAGGGCCACCATGGTTATGTCATCTGACTGCTCCGCCTGGCCTGCGTAGCGGGAAAGGTCGGCGCTCACAGCTGCCAGCAGGTCCTGGGGACTGGCCGTCTCGGCCTGATGATGATTCAGGAAGTCCAGCAGGGCCTTTTCCCCGTAAAAGTCCCCCCTCTCGTTCTGGGCCTCTGTCACGCCGTCGGTGTAGAGGAACAGCAGGTCCCCTTGGCCCAGGGTCATTTCCTGTCCTTTGTAGTTCAGGGATTCTACCCCGCCCAGCACGGAATTTCTCAGCACCGGCAAGGGGGAGAATTTCCCCTCGCCTGCCCGGTACAGCATGGAAGGATTGTGCCCGGCGTTCACGTAGGAAAGCCTGCCTGTGCTGAGGTCCAGGATGGCCATGAAAGACGTGACGAACATCATGGCATCGTTGTTGCGGCAGAGTTCATCATTGACCTTGGCCGCAATGCTGGCCAGGGGCTCTTCCCTGAAGCTCTGGACCAGATTCCTGAGCACCATCATGGACCTCACCATGAAGAGGGACGCAGGCACGCCCTTACCTGACACATCGGCTATGGTTACCATGAGATGGTCCTCATCCAGCAGGAAAAAGTCGTAGAAATCTCCTCCTACTTCCCGGGCGGCCTTCATGGAGGCCCGCAGCTCGAAGTCCTGCCCCTGCGGCAGCCCCTCCGGCAGCATGCTCTGCTGGATAGAGCGGGCGGCGTTCATCTCCGTCTGGGCCCGCTCCTTTTCCTCTGCAGCCCGGGTGACCTTTTCCATATAATCTTCCAGATTATCCGTCATGGCGTTGAAGGACTCTGCCAGCTCCTGCAGTTCATCGCCAGAGTCCAGCTCCACCTTCTCATGGAGATTCCCTGCGGCAATCTTGCGGACCCCCTCCCTGAGCCTGTAGATGGGCTTGGTAATGTGAGCCGCCATGTGGCGGGAAAGGTAGCCCGCAAAAAGGAACATGAGCAGGGCCAGCACCGTTGCCTTCCCTGCTGAAGCGGCAAAGGTGGGGCCCAGCCGTCCCCGGAAGCTGGCCGTGGCCGCATCCGTAGTTGCCATGATTTCCCTGGCAGGGGCCGTGACTTCCTCCCTGGCAATGAGGCTGCCAAAGCTCCAGCCCGTGCTCTTCATGGGTGCGTAGGCCAGAAAGTAATCCTGTCCGTACAGGCTGACGGTGGTTACCCCCCGCCCCCCTGCCACCATACTGGCAGCAGCCTGGGCCAGCCCCTCGCTCTCCTCCTGGTGGCGCAGGTCCACTTCCCTGCCTGCCGCCAGTACCCCTTGGGAAAGGCCGGAGAAAATCACCCTGCCCTGGCTGTCCAGGGCGAAATTGACTCCCGTGCGCCCAATGGCCGCATCTGCCACCTGATGGTACATCTCCTCAATGGTGTAGCTGATGCCCGCCACTCCTGCCAGGCCCTGGTCATCATAATAGGGCATGACACAGGTGACGTCCAGATAGCCATCGGCGCCAGTGTAGACATCAGTATAGGCAGGATGGTCCGACTTCTCTCCCAGCTTGTACCAGGGACGTTCGCTGGGATCGAACTCCCTCAGGAAGCTCTCCCGGGCCTCCTGTGAAGGATAGATGCTCCCACCCCCGGGCACCGTGTCCAGGCAGATGAGATACCCCCGCCGTGAGCCTGCATAAATAGAGGTGCGGTTCTTGTCATACTCTCTGCTCATGGTCAGGAGCAGATCTGCCACATTGGAGGCCCGGGCAATCTCTCCAGCCAGAGCTGCGTCTACTCCCCGGGCAGCCAGTTGCGGGCTGTAGTGGACGTAGGGAACACCTGAGGAAATGTCCGCCTGCTCCCTGGAATTCACCAGGCTGCGGGGACGGTAGTTCTCCTGATTTTTCAGGATAAGGCTCATGGTGTCTGCCAGCAGTGCCACGTTCCGGCCTGTAGCAGCCAGCTCCCGGTCTATGACCAGGGCCTTCATCTCGGCCGCCTCCTTCAGGCGGCTCTTGCTGTTTTCCTCTGCAAAGTCCCCCAGCTTCTCAGACAGGCGCTCCCCCATACTCTGCTCCTGCTCCAGCACGGAATCCTCCACATGATAGAGGGTGTGCAGGGACAGGACCCCCAAGCCCAGAAAGGCAGCCAAAGAACAGGCCAGGAGCACGATGAGGACGCGCTCCCGAATATTCAATTTCATATGCTTCAATTTCTCCAGCACCTGTTCCGTCCTCCTTCGCTCGAATTGTGAAATTTACCGTATATCTTTATTCGCCATAAAAGGCCAGCCTCCTGCCCCCAAAAAGCAATATCATTCCCTAGAGGGGGATTGCTATTTTCTCCCAGGGCTCACACGTGCAACAGCCCCTTTTGGTTTGTATTCATTTAGAGCGAACGCTGTATGTAGGCAATGAAATCATGCAGGGCGTTTTGCTTGCTTTTGCGCAGTTGTATATCGTGCA
>CAJOIN010000111.1 GCA_905234515.1 uncultured Selenomonas sp. | reverse complement strand
GAGATTCCGGCAGAGATGACCGGCAAAAACCTGGTGGAGCTTTAAGAAATCCTTTGGTTCAATGTGCGCTGCCCCTTTCCCAAGGGGCGGGGCATTTGAATAGCAGCAAACGTGTATTTTAGAGAGAGAGGAAACGAACAATGATTGCTTATTCACAAAAAGTGGAAAACATGGCATGTGTGGCACAGGAAGTGCACCACGGCGCCGCTCCGATTCCTGAGGAGGGCAAGTGGGTATCTTCCAAGAACGTGCAGGACATCAGCGGCCTTACCCATGGTGTGGGCTGGTGCGCACCTCAGCAGGGTGCCTGCAAGCTGACCCTGAACGTGAAGGACGGCATCATCCAGGAAGCTTTGGTTGAGACCATCGGCTGCTCCGGCATGACCCACTCCGCTGCTATGGCTGCAGAGATTCTGCCGGGCCTCACCGTTCTCGAGGCTCTGAACACTGACCTCGTGTGCGATGCCATCAATACCGCTATGCGTGAGCTCTTCCTCCAGATTGCTTACGGCCGTACTCAGACTGCTTTCTCCGATGACGGTCTGCCCATCGGCGCTGGCCTGGATGACCTTGGCAAGGGTCTCCGCAGCCAGGTTGGTACTCTTTACAGCACCCTCAAGAAGGGCCCCCGTTACCTCGAACTTGCAGAGGGCTATGTCACGAAGCTCGGTCTCGACAAAGAGGGCCGCATCATTGGCTACGAGATCGTACAGGTCGGCAAGGTTATGGAAGCTGTCCGCAAGGGCCAGGATGCTAACGAGGCCATCAAGGCCAACACCAGCACCAAGGGCCGTTTCGCTGACGCTGTGAAGACCATCGACCCGCGCGAAGAGTAATTTTTGCGCCGCGTGATTTACGCACTTGTGTTAGTTTGAAGCAATCAGGAGGAATGAATACAATGGCAACATTTGAAGGCTATGAGCGCCGCATTGACACCATCAATGAGGCTTGCAAGAAATACGGTATCAAGGATTTGGACGAAGCCAAGAAGATCTGCGACGAAAAGGGCGTTGACCCCTACAAGATTGTAGAGGGCCTGCAGCCCATCGCATTCGAGAATGCTAAGTGGGCTTACATCTTCGGCGCTGCTATTGCCATCAAGAAGGGCTGCAAGACTGCTGTTGAGGCTGCCAAGGCTATCGGCGAAGGCCTCCAGGCTTTCTGCGTACCGGGCTCCGTTGCTGACCACCGCAAGGTTGGTCTTGGCCACGGCAACCTGGGCGCTATGCTCCTCTCCGAGGATACCAAGTGCTTTGCCTTCCTGGCTGGACATGAGTCCTTCGCAGCTGCTGAGGGCGCTATCGGTATTGCCGAGACTGCCAACAAGGCCCGCAAGGAGCCTCTGCGCGTCATCCTGAACGGCCTGGGCAAGGACGCTGCCCAGATTATCAGCCGCATCAACGGCTTCACCTATGTTCACACTGACTATGACTACAAGGCCAACAAGGTGAACGTGGTTGAGCGTATCGCTTACTCCGATGGCCTCCGCAGCAAGGTGAACTGCTACGGCGCTGACTCCGTGCAGGAAGGCGTTGCCATCATGCACGCTGAGGGCGTGGATATCTCCATCACCGGCAACTCCACCAACCCCACCCGCTTCCAGCATCCTGTAGCTGGCTGCTACAAGAAGGAGTGCACGGAGCAGGGCAAGAAGTACTTCTCCGTGGCTTCCGGCGGCGGCACTGGCCGTACCCTCCATCCGGACAACATGGCTGCAGGTCCTGCTTCCTACGGCATGACCGACACCATGGGCCGTATGCACAGTGACGCCCAGTTCGCAGGTTCCTCCTCTGTCCCCGCACACGTGGACATGATGGGCCTCATCGGCGCAGGCAACAACCCCATGGTTGGTATGACTGTGGCCGTGGCTGTGGCTGTGCAGGAAGCTATGAACAAGTAAGATTGGTTTCTTGAAATTAGAGAGCCGTACCCTTCGGGGTATGGCTCTTTTTTGTATCATTATGACGTATTATGGCACGATTTATCGTAACTTCGCCTTGTTTTTTCTGAAGATTACTGATATACTAATAGTTGGGTGTAACAACAATTCTGACATTAAAGGTATTGGAGGTCACATCATGAAAAAAATCATCAATGCAGTGGAAAAAGTCGAGGAGCAGATGATCCTGGGCCTGGTGAAGTCCAGGCCGGAGAAGCTTCGGAAGCTGGATTGCGGCAATGTGGTGGTGAGAAGCCCCAAGAAGGAGGGGAAGGTGGCGCTGGTTTCCGGCGGCGGCAGCGGCCATGAGCCTGCCCATGGGGGCTTTGTGGGCACCGGCATGCTGGATGCAGCGGTGGCGGGGGCGGTCTTCACTTCTCCTACCCCAGACCAGATTTTTGAGGGCATTAAGGCGGTTTCCACCGATAAAGGCGTGCTCTGCGTGGTGAAGAACTACACCGGGGACGTGATGAATTTTGAAATGGCTATCGATATGGCTAAGGATGAGGATATCAAGGCCGATTACGTGGTAGTCAATGATGATGTAGCAGTGAAGGACAGCCTTTACACCACAGGCCGCCGCGGTGTGGCAGGCACCATCCTGGTGCACAAGATTGCCGGGGCCAAGGCGGAGGAGGGCGCCAGCCTGGAGGAAGTCAAGGCTGTGGCTGAGACGGTTATAGGGAACGTCCGCACCATGGGCATGGCCATCACTCCCTGCACCGTGCCTGCCGCCGGCAAGCCTGGCTTTGAACTCACCGATGAGGAAATGGAAATCGGCATCGGCATCCACGGCGAGCCGGGCACCCATCGTGAGAAGCTCCAGCAGGCTGATGAGATTGCCAAGCAGCTGCTGGACAAGATCCTTGAGGATATCGATTTCAAGGGCAGCGAAGTGGTGCTCATGGTGAACGGCATGGGCGCAACGCCTTTGATGGAGCTCTACATTGTCAACAACTTCGTTCAGGATTACCTGAAGGAGAAGGGCGTGAAGGTTTACGACACCATGGTGGGCAACTATATGACCTCCATTGAGATGGCTGGGTTCTCCCTGACGCTTCTGAAGCTGGATGATGAGATGAAGAAGCTTTATGAGGCTCCGGCAGATACGGCTGCCCTGAACAAGTAAGGCTGCAGTTTTTGATACCTCCTGTTTATTTGGTACTAGGGGATGAAGTAAATGATTGATAACAAGAAAATGTGTGAAATTATTGAGGCTATGGCTGAAAAAATCCAGGCCCAGAAGGATTTCCTTACGGAATTGGACAATGAGATTGGCGACGGTGACCATGGCATCAATATGGCCCGCGGATTCGGGGCCGTGAAGGAGAAGCTGCCCGGTATGGCAGACAAGGATATAGGGGCCATTCTCAAAGAGGTTGGCATGACCTTGGTTTCCACGGTGGGAGGCGCTTCCGGCCCATTGTATGGCACTGCCTTTATGAAGGCCGGCATGGCCTGCAAAGGTATGGCTGAGATTGATGGCCAGCAGTTCCTCACGGCCTTTTCGGCAGCGGTGGCAGGCATCAAGCAGCGCGGCAAGTCCGAAGAAGGGGAAAAGACCATGCTGGATGCCCTGTGTCCCGCTGAACGCGCCATAGCCGAGGCCCTGAATGAGGGAGCGACCTTGAAGGAGGCTTTGGGCAAGGCTGTGGATGCTGCTGAGGATGGTCTGGTGCACACCAAGGATATTATCGCCACCAAGGGCCGGGCCAGCTATCTGGGCGAGCGCAGCCTGGGCCATCAGGACCCGGGAGCAACGTCATCGCTTCTCTTGCTGCAGGTTATAGAAGCCGCCCTGTAAGACAGAGGCGGCATACCAGGAAAGACGGCAAGACAGGAGGTACATTATGGTTGGGATAGTTGTGGTGTCCCATAGCCAGAAGCTGGCTGAGGGCGTAGTGGAAATAGCCAAGATGATGGCAGACAAGGATGCTCCTATCGTGGCAGCAGGCGGCGTGGAAGACGGCGGCTTGGGAACGAGTTTTGAAAAGATTTCCCGGGCCGTAGATGAAGTCTACTCAGAGGATGGGGTGGCCATCCTCATGGATATGGGCAGCGCTGTTATGACGGCGGAGATGGTCATTGAGTCCATGGAAGACCGCCACATTATGCTGATGGATGGCCCTGTGGCCGAGGGCGCTGTGCTGGCGGCTGTGGAGGCCAAGATGGGTTCATCCCTGGAGGACATCGCCAAGCGGGTGGAAGAGGCCAGAGGCCTCAAGAAGCTCTCTGAAGACTAGAGGTACATCGCGAAGAAAATAACTTATTCCCTGGCAGGAAAAAAGCGGCCCCGGCACGAATATGTGCAGACAAGAGGGCTGCTTTTGTTTTGCCCTTATTAAAGAAATTATTAAAGATGTTTTTGTCTGCCTGATTAGGGAGAGCGGTGAGAAGATGAAAAAGTTTATAAATTCCCCAGGGATGCTGGAAACAGACACCAACAGAGGCCTGCAGCTTGCATACCCTAAAATCCTGCGCCAGCTGCCGGGGTGCAATATCATGGTCAGGCAGAACCTAAAGACAGACAGGGTGGCCTTGGTGTTTGGCTGTGGCAGCGGCCATGAGCCTGCTCCCAACGGTTATGTGGGACATGGCATGCTGGATGCAGGTGTGCCGGGCAGGATTTTTTCTTCACCGACACCGGACAAGATTTTGAAGGGCATCAAGGAAGTGCAGACCGGGGCAGGGGTGCTCTGCATTATCGTAAACTACACGGGAGATGTGCTGAACTTCCGCATGGCCATGGAAATGGCCCAGATGGAAGGCATTGCCGCGGAATCCGTGATTGTGGCAGATGATGTGGCAACCCAGAAGAGCAAGGCCATGGGCCAGCGGGGGCTGGCCGGTGTGGTGCTCATCATGAAGATAGCCGGGGCGGCTGCGGAGATGGGCACAGATCTTTATGGGGTCAAAGAGGTGGCCGAGTGGGCAATTTCCGGGCTTCGTACCGTGGGGGTGGCCTGCCGTCCCTGCATCATTCCTTCCGACGGACAGCCCAGCTTTGAACTGGGTGAGACGGAAATGGAAATAGGCATGGGGCTTCATGGAGAGCCGGGAGTCATGCGCTGTGAAATGATGAGCGCCCGTGATACGGCCCGGCAGATGCTGGATCTCATCCTGCTTGACTGCAACTATGTCAACAGCGAAGTGGTGGTACTTATCAATGGCCTGGGCGGAACCCCCATAATGGAGCTTTATGTTGTAAATGAATTTGTGCATGAATACCTGAATCAGCAGGGGATAATCGTATATGACACCATGATTGGCAACTTTATGACCTCTATGGAAATGGGAGGTTTTTCCATTAGTCTGATGCGGGTGGATCCGCAGCTGAAGGCTCTTTACGATGCTGGGGCGGTGACCCCCATTATAAGGCGCTGAGGGAGGATGGCGCAAATGATTAGGAAGGATTACCTGATTGCAGCCTTGGAGCAAATGGCCAGGGACATTATAGACCATGAAGAGGAACTCAACCGTCTTGATAATGCCATTGGTGACGGGGATCACGGCACCAATATGGCCAGGGCTTCCCGCATTCTTGTTATGGAGCTGCCGGAGATAGTTGATACCAGGGAGGATCTGGGCGCTATCCTGCACCAGGTGGGGATGCGTTTTGTCAGTGAGATTGGCGGCTCCGCGGGGCCGCTTTTTGGCACTCTTTTCCTCAGGGCAGGCATGGCCAACCGGGGCAACGACACCATGGACAAGGCAGGGCTGGTAATGTGCCTGGAAGCCGGGGCCATGGGTGTTTCCCAGATTGGCATGAGCACCGAGGGGGAAAAGACCATGCTGGATGCTCTGTTTCCTGCCATACGCGCCATGCAGAAGGCCTTGGAGGTCGGCAAGGGATATAAGGAGGTACTGGCGGCTGGGGTGGCCGGCGCCCATGAGGGAGTGGAGTACACCAAGACAATCCAGGCCACCAAGGGCAGGGCCTCATATATAGGTGAGCGGAGCATAGGCCATCAGGACCCAGGCGCTACCACCATTGAGATTATAATCAGGGCATTGTATAAGGCGGCCTTGGAGTATATTAGAGAATGATTATTAACAGCAAATGATACTCCCGGCCCAGGTCGATTTTAACATAATTTTTACTGATGAAGGCTATTTTGCACCATGAATCAAAGCAATAAATTTAAAGCAATTTGCAAGGGAAAAAAGTTTTTTCTGAAAATATTTTTTTCGGCCCAAAACCCTTGAAAATGTTTTACTTATGGGGTTAAAACGTGTAGAATAGTTCTTGCAAATAGGATGAGGAAATGTTCCCATCCCTTAATCAAGGCCGAGACAGGGCACTATGAAGCGACGCCGTAAATATGGATTGCAGCAGCATTCCCAGGCAGTGCCCGTCTATATATATCAAGTTTTATTAAAGGTGGGGGTTAACACATGTTAAAGAAGACGAAAATCATCTGCACCCAGGGACCTGCTACGGAGAAGCCGGGCGTCATTGAGCAGCTCATCGAGAACGGCATGAACTGCGCCCGTTTCAACTTCTCCCACGGCGACCATCAGGAGCACCTGGGCCGCATCAACATGGTGCGCGAAGCTGCCAAGAAGGCTGGCAAGGTGATTTCCCTGATCCTTGACACTAAGGGCCCTGAGATGCGTCTTGGTGAGTTCAAGGATGGCAAGGTCATGCTGGAGAAGGGCAACAAGTTCACGCTGACCTTCGAGGACATTCCCGGCGACGAGACTCATGTTTCCGTAAACCATAAGGGCCTCTACACCGAGGTTAAGCCCGGCGATACCCTGCTCCTTTCCGATGGTCTCGTAGCTCTCAAGGTTGACGAAATCAAGGGCAAGGACATTGTCACCACCATTCAGAACAGCGGCAAGATGAGCACCAAGAAGCGCGTGGCTGCTCCCGGTGTTTCCCTGGGCCTGCCTCCCATCTCCGAGCAGGATGCCAAGGACATTGTCTTCGGCTGCCAGCAGGATATGGACTTCGTGGCTGCTTCCTTCATCCAGCGTCCCGAGGATGTGCTGGCTATCCGCAAGCTCATCAAGGAGAACAACGGCCATATGCAGATTATCCCCAAGATTGAAAATCTTGAGGGCGTGAAGAACTTCGACAAGATTCTCGAGGTTTCCGACGGCATCATGGTGGCTCGCGGTGACCTGGGCGTTGAGGTGCCCGCCGAGGATGTGCCTCTTATCCAGAAGGAAATCATTAAGAAGTGCAACAAGGCCGGCAAGCCCGTTATCGTTGCTACCCAGATGCTGGACTCCATGGAGCGCAATCCCCGTCCGACCCGTGCAGAGGTTTCCGACGTGGGCAACGCTATCCTGGACGGCACCGATGCCATCATGCTCTCCGGCGAGACCGCTTCCGGTGACTATCCGGTAGAGGCTGTTTCCACCATGAACCGTATTGCTACCCGCATCGAGAGCTCCCTTGAGTACAAGGATCTCTTCATGGAGCGCGGCTTCGAGCATCTCCAGAGCCGCACCCGCGCCGTGGCTCACGCTACTGTGCAGATGGCTTACGAGCTAGATGCAGCAGCTATCATCGCTCCTACCGAGAGCGGCTATACTGCTGAGGTTATCTCCAAGTACCGCCCGAAGGCAGCTATCGTGGCCTACACTCCCGATGAGCGCGCCGTCCGCCAGCTGAACCTGCGCTGGGGCGTATACCCCATCCTGGGCAGCCAGTGGAGCGATGTGAACGAGATGACCAGTGGCGCCACGGCTGCAGCTGTGAAGCATAACTATGTGAAGCGCGGCGACTGCACCATCATCACTAGCGGCATCAAGACCAGCGAAGGCAATACTAACTCCATCCGTATCTACACCATCTAATTATATTAGAGGTCAAAAGAAAGGCTCCGGCACTGCCGGGGCCTTTTTGTGATAGGTTGGGATGGATAAATTATTGAATAGTCATACAAAATATTGTAAAATAATCTTGATATCTTAGTTCGTGTGTGAAAGGAGCTGTTCTCATGAGTCCAGGTATATTTACTATAGAAAAAATTACTTCGTTGGTAAAACCGTTGGTTGAAAAGTATCATGTGAAGGAAATGTATCTTTTTGGCTCATACGCTAGGGGAGAGGCTGATGAGAATAGTGATTTAGATTTTTTGGTATTTGGAGGAAAAGAATTCAAGCCTACTCTTATATTTGCTTTAGGAGAAGAACTTCGTGAAGCACTGAACAAGCAAGTGGATATTTTTGAGATACGGGAAATAAATCAAGATAGCGAGTTTTATAAAACGATTATGAGAGAAAAGGTTTTGGTAGCGTGAAATCATCAGAGTTTGTATTTATATAGGGAGAATATTATGCATAATCAAATTAAAAGAATAATAAAAGCAAAAGAAATTGTGGATATTATTTTTGATTATAATAGAATGATATATCTTTGGAATATAAATGATGAGTATTCTATAATGATACATATTAACTCAATCTACAGCAAATATCCTGTTGAAATATGTATTTATAATGCAGTTAATCCCATAGCACCAAGAACACTTGAAGAAAACGTTATGGAA
>CAJOIN010000110.1:7339-9033 GCA_905234515.1 uncultured Selenomonas sp. | reverse complement strand
GTGGAGTGCTTGATGAATTTCAGCACTTCCTTCAAGTCTGACTTGAAGGTGTCCAGCTCCTTATCGCTCATCAAAGCGGGGGACACCAGATTTACCTTGTAGTCCGGGGCATACTGCAAAAGTCTTGGGTTTACCCCCTCCACATACATTTCTTTCAAGGAAAGGGGCACGTCCCATTCATCTGTTCCCCAATGAACCACTATGGTAATGACCGGCAGCAGCCTGTCCTCACGGTGGAAGCCGCTCAGAAATTCTGCCGTGTCCCTGCCGCGGTCTTCCGCCTGGCGGTAGGAACGGGCCGCTTTATCCACCTGCTCTGCCAGGGTAAGGGCATCATATAACAGGTTCCTAACCGGCATTGCGGTGTGTATCTCGCTCTGGTTCTCCACACCCAGCAGGCAGTAGGCCGCCTTGCCGTCAGTCTTTAGGAGCATTTTCAGCAAATCCCTGTTCTTCTGCAGGGGCTCTGCCGCCCCGTCCGTGCCATAGGGCAGGGCAATGCTGGCGGTGTCCATTTCCCGCAGCTCCTCCGGGCGAATCACTTCCTCGCCCCCGAAACAGAAGCCATTGAACAGGTCAGCGAACTGCTTTGGTTGCTTCATATATTCCTTTGTTATGGAATCCTTGTCGCTCAAATTATAGCCCCCGTTTCATTTATGTCTTGTCTATATTCTATGCCTTCGCCCCCCAAAAGGCAAGAAAAAGCCCCGCAGTTTCCTGCGGGGCTGAATGATTTCCATGGCAGAGAGGGTGGGATTCGAACCCACGGTGGCGTTAACCACATCGCATTTCGAGTGCGACACCTTCGACCACTCGGACACCTCTCCAACTCATATGCTGTTTTCATAACAACAAGAATATTTTATCATGGTGGGCGAACATTGTAAAGGCAAAACCGTGCCGCCAGCTACCATGATACAGCAGTTGCTCCTTTTATCTTTCTAGAACTCATCCTTCAGGGGCGAGCTGACTCTGGGGCAGCAGCTTCTTGTAGTGGAAGAAGACATAAAGCTGGGTGACGATGTAGGCTGCGTAGAAAAGGGTGTAGGCCGTTACCGCCATGAGCAAATCCACTACCTGCAAAAACTGGTAAAGCCAGAGCATAGCGGTGGAAATCAGGGCGAAGAGGTCAACCAGCACCCAGCTCCAGGTGCGGAAGCTGCTCCTGAGGCCGGCCTGGGTGAAGGGAGGATTCAGAGAAGATATGGTGGTGCTGCCAGTCCTTCTGGCCCAGCGGTCATGGAGCATCCAGCAAAGGGAGAGCACCCCTGCTGTGGCGGGCAGCCAGGCCCCCATGACCATAAATAGTTTCACCATAAGGGTAAAATCCTGCTGCAGGCTCAGCAGCCCGTCCTGCAGCAAGTAGAGGGCAGCAATCATGGAGAGAATGGTGCCCCACTTCAGCAGCCGCAGGGAATTGTAATAGCAGTTAGAGAGGAAAGAAAACTCCTCAGGCCACTCAATAGCGGCGCTGCACCAGCCATTTTGACGGCGCCCCTCCAGGTAAATCCCTGCTCCCAGCCCCAGCACCAGAAGCTCAGGCAAATGGGGCGGCTCCAGAAAGATAAGCCCTATCATCAGAGCCATGTAAACGTAGAAAAGTGGCGATGTCATAAAACTGCTGTCCTTGTCCATTGCAGATAACCTCCGTCTGTTTCTGTGCAGATTGCTGTGATTAATATATGGATGCGGCA
>CAJOIN010000110.1:1403-7233 GCA_905234515.1 uncultured Selenomonas sp. | reverse complement strand
AGTTTTCCCCTCACGACATGGGCAGCACGCTGTCTGCTGTCTTGCGGCGGCGCAGCTGCAGTACCATAATCGCTGCAAACATAGCAGCGCCAATCAAATCGGTAACCAGGCCCGGATTAATCATCAAAAGCCCGCCAACAATCAGCACCAGGCGTTCCCAAACATGGCAAGAATCTGCCAGATAGCCAATCAGAGCCGAGGACAGGGACACCATGCCAATGAGGGCCGTGACGGTAGTTATGACGAGCCCCCCGACTGTAGCGTCCACCATCAGCAGTGTTGGCGACAGGACGAACATATACGGAATGATGAAGGCCGCAATGGCCAGCTTCGAGGCATTGACTCCCGTCCGCAAAGGATTGCCCCCGCTGATGCCGGAGCCAGCATAAGCCGCCAGGGCCACAGGAGGCGTCACGTCAGCGATAATGCCAAAGTAAAACACGAACATGTGGGCCGCCAGCACCGGCACCCCCATCTGCACCAGAGCAGGTGCCGCAATGGTGGAGGTGATGACGTAGTTAGCCGTGGTGGGCACCCCCATGCCCAAGAGAATCGCCGTAATCATGGTAAAGAACATGGTGGGCAGGAGAAGCCCGCCGGACAGCTCAATAAGCCCGGAAGCCAGTTTCAGCCCCACACCGGTCTTGGTGACCACGCCGATGATGATACCGGCAGCCGCACAAGCCACCAGCACACCCAGCACATTCTTGGCACCATTTTCCAGACCTTCCACGATCTGCATGGGCTTCATACGAGTGTTCTTTCTAAGAGCAGAACACAGGATAGCGAGGACGATAGCCACCAGGGCTGCCCTCATGGGAGTGTAGCCGGAAACCAGCAGGTACACAATGATAATCAACGGCAGGGCCAGATGCCCCCTGTCCCGCAGGATAGTCCAGATCTTGGGCAGCTGGTCACGGGGAATGCCCTTCAAGTTAGTGCGCTTGGCCTCGAAATGCACTCCCAGCCATACGCCTACGAAATAGAGTAAAGCAGGAATGATAGCAGCCTTGACAATATCGATATAGGGAACACCTACAAACTCAGCCATCAGGAAAGCTGCTGCGCCCATGACAGGAGGCATGAGCTGGCCGCCTGTGGAAGCCGCTGCCTCCACCGCCCCGGCAAAGTTCTTGTGATAGCCCAGCTTCTTCATCATAGGTATAGTGAGTGAGCCTGTGCCCACCACGTTGGCCACGGAGCTGCCGGACACGGTGCCCATGAGGCCGGAGGAAAGCACTGCCACCTTGGCAGGACCGCCACTGGCCCAACCGGCAATAGAGTTGGCCAGGTCAATGAAGAACTTGCCCAGACCGGTGGATTCCAAATAAGCACCAAACAGGATAAAAAGGAAAATAAAGGTAGAAGACACGCCCAGAGGAATGCCGAAGATGCCCTCAGTGGTGTAGTAAAGATGACCCACCAGCTGAGAAAGGGTCAGACCGCGATGGGCCAACACCCCGGGCATATAGGGTCCCAGAAAAGCATAGGCCAGGAAAGCCAGCACCACACAGACCATGGGGATACCCACCACCCGGCGAGCCGCCTCAATAACCAGCAGCAAGCCCAACAGGCCGATGTATAAATCCACGCCGGAAGTAAGCCCCGCCCTCAGTACCAAAGACTGGTACTCGATGACGATATAGGCAGGTGCCGCCGCACCAAGAATAGCCAGAAGCAAATCAAAAGGATGCAGCTTGTGCCTTGACCAGCTCTTCCTGGTAGGATAAAGCAAATATACCAGGGAAAGCCCGAAGCCCAGATGGATAGCCCGCTGAAGCTGGGCATCAAGGACCCCAAAGGTGGCAGTATAAAGCTGGAAGATGGAGAAAGCAATGGCCAGGGCCATCACGAATTTGGCCATGAAGCCCGTGTACTCCATCTTGTCCGATTCCTTGTCATACTTTTTGAGGATAGCCTCTGCCTTGTCTGCTTCAGTCAGCATTTCAGCCGGCGTCCCCTTTTTCTTCTTATCTTCCATACACAGCATTCCTTTCTATCCTTATGCCAGCAGATTCCTTGCCGCCATCATTTAGTATCAATCAAAATCTTATACAAGGGCAGGAGCCTGATTTCAATCAGCGCTCCGGGAGCATGGTCCCGATAAAGCTCAAACCGTTCTGTCCTGCCAGGCACCGACAAATTCAAGGTCAGCCTGGTGCCCACACCGGTGCGAAGGGACAAGTCTTTGAAGCGCCTGTCCATGCCGGTGATGACAAAATCATCTCCCTCCTGCCGGAAATCACCTTCGGATTCCAGGAAGGGCAGCCCCACCCCGAAGGAGTGGTAGCGGGTTTCCCTTAGCTCCAATGATTTTTTATCCGCCGAAACCCTCAGCTTTTCCTGCACAGGTGTTTTCTGCACGGAGTGAATAAATTCTATGGTGAGCTCCAGCTCCGACCCGGCTTCATACATAGCAAGACGCCGTCCTTCCGCCGACAGCGTCAGGCACGGCGTCAGGAGTACCTGTGCCAGGGCTATCAAGGAAAGCCCCAGCACCAGGCACGGCCAGAGTCGCAGCTTCAGACCGATGTTATTGTTCAACACTACCTGTCACTTACTCTTTGAAGAACTTCTCAGCACCAGCATTCATCTTGAGAGGCATGCCAGCAGTAGCCTTGTCCTTCGCAATCTGCTTGCCTACTGCATGGGCAGCCTGCAGGCGGTCAAGGTTGGTAAAGAGGCTCTTGGCAATATCGTAGCCCAGCTGCTCGCTGACCTTCTCATTGGCCACCAGCATAGCCATAACGGAAACAGCGGGAACCTCTTCATCAAAGCCAGCATAGGTGCCAGCGGGGATAACGGTCTTGGTGTAGAAGGGATACTTGGCAATCAGAGCATCAGCCTTGTCGGCAGCAACCGGCAGGAGGCGGATCTTGTTCTGGGAAGAAATATCCTGCACTGCAGCAGTGGGATAACCTGCGGTGAGGAAAGCCACATCTACGTTGCCATCCTTCAGGGCACTGGCTGCCTCGCTGAAGGAAAGGTACTGGACCTGAATGTCATCATAGGTGATGCCATAGACTTCCATAATCTGGCGGGCATTGGCCTCAACGCCGGAACCAGCTGCACCAACAGCTACTCTCTTGCCCTTGATCTGGGACAGATCCTTGATGCCACTGGAATCCAAGGTCACAGCCTGGCAAGTCTCAGGATAGAGAATGGCGATGCCCTGGAGGCCGTCCACCTTCTTGTCCTTGAACATCTCTGTGCCGTTCACAGCATAGTAGGTAATATCATTCTGAACGATAGCCAAATCCACAGAGCCATCTTTCAGCATATTGATATTAGCCACACTGGCGCCGGTGCTCTGAGCGCTGGCGTTCATGCCCGGGATGGCCTTGTTCAGGATTTCGGCCATGGCCCCGCCCAAAGGATAGTACGTACCTGCGGTACCGCCGGTGCCGATGTTCAGGAACTGCTTCTCGGCAGCCTTGTCGCCGCCACCGCCGCAGCCTGTGAAAGCTACCGCAGCCATAACAGCTACCAAGCCCGCGGCCATCATCTTCTTCAATGCCTTGAAACTCATCATGATAACCTCCTTATACTTTCCCTTTTCTATTTTCTCAACATGTATAACATTATATCATAGCTACTATACATGTTCAAGACTACTTAAGCAGACAAATATGTAATAATGTATACAATGTCTTCTTGGTACCCCAAAGTTTCATTACGCAAAAGGCCGCTGAATGCCCACAAAATGTGGACTTTTTCAGCGGCCTTGCTGCAAGGAGCCTTGCTCCCATCCTATCTTATTTTATTCAGCCAATCCGTACCGAGTGGACGACCTTGTATCCCTTTGCCTCAATTTTGGACTTGATGTCCTCCACATCGGGAATCTTGCCACGAATGACAATCTCATACTTGCCATCAGGCTGTTTGCAGGTCACCAAGCTGTCAATGGAAAGCCCGGCATCCGTAAAGACGCTGGCCAGCTCGTAGACCACACCAACCTTGTCTTCCACTTCCACTGTAAGACGGGTAGTGCCGTCGTAAAGGCCCATGACATCAATAAAGGTCTTGAAGATATCCGTTTCCGTGATGACGCCTACCACCACACCCACACTGGAAATTACAGGCAGGCCGCCAATCTTGTTCTGCTCCATGAGAAGAGCTGCCTCCTCAATGGTGGCTTCATCAGAAATAGAAATCACCTTATTTGGCATGATATCCCTGACCTTCAGCTTGTCCAGTAGGGACATTTCCTCAAACTTGGAAAGGGTGGTGGCGGGACTTGGTGCCACCCGCATCAGATCCCGATCGCTGATGAAGCTCACCAGTCGGCCATCCTCCACCACTGGTAGGCGGCGGAACTTGCCCTTGCGCATAGCGCTCATAGCCGCCCCAATGGAATCATCCGGCGCAATAGTCACCGGATTCTGCGCCATTCTCTTGGCCACAAACATCAATATCAACCCCCTCTGCTTGGATTATTCGCCACATATGGACAAAATCCTGCAATGTCTTTTAAGTATACGCAATTAACCTCCGAGATATGCCTTGCGCACCTCTTCACTGGCTGCCAAGTCCTTGGCATCCCCCGACAGGGTAATCCGCCCGGTTTCCAGCACATAGGCCCTGTGTGCGATGGACAGTGCCATATTCGCATTCTGCTCCACCAGCAGCACCGTGGTGCCGGTCTTATTGATATCCACGATAATGGAGAAGATTTCCTTGATCAGCAAGGGCGCCAAACCCATGGAGGGCTCATCTAAGAGCAGCAGCCTGGGCCTGCTCATCAGGGCCCTGCCCATGGCCAGCATCTGCTGCTCACCGCCGGAGAGGGTACCTGCCTGCTGCTCCTTGCGCTCCTCCAGGCGGGGAAAGCGCTCAAAGACCATCTTGAGGTCATCCTTGATGCCGTCCTTGTCACTGCGGGTAAAGGCTCCCAATTCAAGGTTTTCCATCACCGTCATCTCTGCAAAGATACGCCGTCCCTCAGGCACCTGGGAGATACCCCTTTTCACAATCTCATGGGCAGGCACGCCTCCGATGGAATTCCCTTCAAAGGAAATCGTGCCCTCCTTGGGCTTCAGCAGCCCGGAAACGGTGCGGAGGGTAGTGGATTTTCCCGCTCCGTTTGCCCCGATCAGGGTCACTATTTCCCCCTGGTTCACCTCCAGGCTGATGCCCTTGATGGCGTGAATGGCCCCGTAGTACACATGGAGGTTGTCAATCTTCAGCATGGGAGCCTTGCCCTGAGTCTGTGCATTCTTTTCTTTATTCTCGCTCATCTTCAGCTCTCTCCCCCTAAGTATGCTCTAATGACCTCTGGATTCTTCTGCACTTCCTCCGGGGTGCCGCTGGCAATGACCATGCCGTATTCCAATACATAGATGCGCTCGCAAATGCCCATGACCAGATTCATATCATGCTCAATGAGAAGCACCGTAAGGCCGAATTTCTTGCGAATCCAGCGAATCATCTCCATGAGCTCCTGGGTCTCCTGGGGATTCATGCCAGCCGCAGGTTCATCCAGCAGCAAAAGCTTCGGCCCTGCTGCCAGGGCTCTGGCAATCTCCAGGCGGCGCTGGGCACCATAGGGCAGATTCTTGGCCAATTCACCGGCTTTGTCCTTCAGATGGAAGATGTCAAGGAGCCTCAAAGCCTCTTCCTCTATGCGCTCCTCCTCGCTATAATAACGGCCTACTCTGAGTACTGCTTCCAGCACGCCGTATTTCACATGATCATGGAAGGCAATCTTCACGTTGTCCAGCACCGTCAGCTCCGAAAAGAGACGGATATTCTGAAAGGTCCTGGCAATGCCCCGCTGGGTAATCTGGTAAGGTTTCATGCCCACCAAGCTCTTGCCATTGAAGGTGATTTC
>CAJOIN010000110.1:0-1332 GCA_905234515.1 uncultured Selenomonas sp. | reverse complement strand
CCCTTGTTGATATAGAAATTAAAGTCCGAAACTGCCTTCAGTCCCCCGAAAACCTCAGAAACATCCTTGGCCTCCAGCAGGACCTTGCTTTTCTTTTCCTCAGCCATCAGTCCTGCCTCCTTCCTCTTTATCCTTGGGCCGTCCGAAAATACGGTTCAAGGGCCTCATGCTGGTGATTTCCATGTAGCCAAAGAGCCCCTGGGGACGATAGAACATCAGGAAAATCAAAGCCAAAGCATAGATAATCATGCGGAACTCCGGCCAGCTGGCCAGAGCCGCCGACAGGAAGGTCACCACAAAGGCCCCGGCAATGCTGCCCGTAATGGAGCCCATGCCCCCCATAACCACCATAATCAAGTAGTTGAAGGAAGCCATGAAGGTAAAGGAGTTGGGGCTGATAAGGTAGAAGCAGTGGGCGAAAAGCCCCCCGGCAATACCTGCAAAGCCCGCGCCGATAGCAAAGGCCAGCACCTTGTACTTGGTGGTGTTGATGCCCATGGACTCAGCCGCAATCTCATTTTCGCGGATAGCCAGGCAGGCCCGGCCGTGGGTGGAGTTCACGAAGTTCTTGATGAAGAACAGGGCCACCACTGTAAGCCAGAAAACCCAGGCAAAATTGGTATGATGGGGAATACCCTTGAAACCTGCAGCGCCGCCCACATACTCAATGTTCATAATCACAATGCGGATGATTTCTCCCAGGCCCAGAGTGGCGATAGCCAGATAGTCTCCGTTGAGGCGCAGAGTAGGTATGCCAATGAGGAAACCAAGGAAAGCCGCCGACAGGCCCCCTGCCAGCAGGGCTACCACGAAAGGAGCGTGGAAATTGGTAGTGAGCACCACACCCACATAGGCTCCCACGGCCATAAAACCTGCATGGCCCAGGGAGAACTGCCCCGTATAGCCGTTGATGAGGTTCAGGCTCACCGCCATGATGATATTGATGCCGATAATCAGCACATTGAGCTGCCAAAAGGAACTCAGCACCTTGCCAGTTATGAGTCCCTGCAAGACCGCAAAGAGCACAATGGCAAAGCCCAGGAGGACAGCATCATTCTTCCTTAAATATTTCATGCCTTTGAACTTATCCATGCTGCCACCTCCTTAGACCTTTTCCTTGGTATTCTTGCCGAAAATGCCCGTGGGACGCACCAAGAGCACAATGATGAGGATAGCAAAGGCCGCCGCATCACGGAAGGTGGAGGAAATGAAGCCTGACACAAAAGCTTCCACCACACCGAGAATAATGCCGCCCACCACCGCACCGGGCAGGATACCGATACCGCCCAGCACAGCCGCCACGAAGGCCTTCAGGCCGGGCATGATGCCCAT
>CAJOIN010000109.1:5912-8455 GCA_905234515.1 uncultured Selenomonas sp. | reverse complement strand
CACAACAGCAGCCTGATTTTCATCGGCGACCCCGCCACGGACATCATCGCCCGGTACACAGAAAAACTCTGCCCGGACATCCGCCCCTACATCCTCCACCCTGAGCCCAGGCTCATGCAGCTGGGGATAAAAGCCCCAGGCGGCCTCACCGGCTGCCTGGCCCTGCACATCCTGGAAGCGTCCCTCAGTGCGCTGAACAATATGAAAACCTTCGAGGAAACCAAAGTTTCCCTGTCCTTAGACAAATAAAAAAAGGGGCAGCCGCTTGCAAAACCGGCTGCCCCTTTGCTTTTTATAGCAACTCTAAACTCACACATACTTCAGGGCCCAAGGAAGGGCCGTAATTACACTTTAAACGCCCCAACTGCCGTCTGCAGTCCATGAGCCAGCTGTGCCAAAGCCTCACTGGCGGTAGCAATCTCGCTGGCAGATGCGCTCTGCTCCTCGGCAGCGGCGGAAACGCTTTCCATCTCTGTTGCCACCTTGCGGCTGTTGGCGGAAATCTTGGAGGAACGGGTACGGATATTGTCCGTGTCATTGGAAACCGCCTGGAGATCCTTGCCCATGGCATCGGCCTTCTCTGCCACCAAATCCGAGGAAGTCCTGATCTTGTCAAAGGATTCCTGCAGCTGCCCTACAGACTGGGTGCCTTCCTTCACTGCCACGTTGCCCTGCTGCATGGAGTTGACGGCGGAGGAGGTATCATTCTGGATGCCGCCTATGAGGTCGGCAATCTTCTTGGCTGCGGTCTGGGACTCCTCGGCCAGCTTTCTGACTTCATCTGCCACCACGGCGAAGCCCCGGCCATGCTCGCCTGCGCGGGCTGCCTCGATGGCGGCGTTCAGTGCCAGCAGGTTGGTCTGGTCGGAAATGCCGGAGATGGTTTCCACGATTTGGCCGATTTCCTGGGAACGCTGCCCCAGCTTGTCCACAGTGGCGGTGGAGCTGTTGACTATCTCCTCCACGCTGACAATCTTCTGGACGGCGCTGCCGATGGCTGCGCTGCCGGCCTGGGCCTGCTTGTTGGCCTCCACTACGTTGTTGTTCACATCCTGGGCAGTATCGTTCAGCCGGTTGATGGATTCCATGGCATGGTCGATGGAAATCATGGCCTCTTCCACATCCTGCTGCTGCTCCAGCACCGCGCCGGCGGAGTTGGTGACGGACTGGGCCACCATTTCCGTAGCCTCTGCGGCCTGATGGGCGCTGGCAGTCAGCTCCTCAGAGGAAGCAGCCAGCTGCTCGGTGGTATGCAGTACCTTTTTGATAAGGTCGTTGACAGTGATGCGCATGGATTTCACGCACTGCTCCATGTGGCCGAACTCGTCGGTACGGCCATCGGTGCCGATCTTGCCCCCGGTGCGGAAGTCACCCTTGGAGAGCTTGTCGCAAACGGCCACCACCAGATCCAATGGGCCCATGATGTTCCTGGTGACGGTGACCACAGCAAAGGTCAGCACCACGATGATGAGCACGCAGCAGATGGTCATGTTGCGGATGGCGGCGCTCACTTCATCCTCACTGTGCTGGAGAGCTTCCTGGGCGCGCTGGATATCCAGCTGCTGGACCTCTGCCAGGTCATTGGACATCTTCACCGCCAGGGGCATGACATTTTCCTGATAGAAATTCATGGGAGCGCGCTCATCCCCGCCGCCAAAGGCGTTCATCTCCAGGAGCCGCTTGCTGTTGGCGATATACTGGTCAAAGTCCTTGCGGACCTCTGCGGCAAGGGCGGCCCGCTTGGGGTGGTTGGCATTGAGCTTCTCATACTCCTGCATGGCGCTCTCTGCATCCTCCACTGCCTTGTTGAACTTAGTCACCCTGTCCTGGCGGCGGTCCGGGATGACGGTGTAGGGTTGCAAGGAAGCCTGGATCTGCGAATAGCGGGTATTGTAGCGCACCCTGCCGCTGTGATAGATGCTCATGGTGTTCTCATTGAAGAGAGCCGCCATGTCTTCCTGGGCCTCCTTCAGGGAGAAATACCCCAGCGCTCCCACGATGACCGTGGCTATGAAGGCCAGCACACCTATCAAGGCCAGCTTCTGCGAAACCTTGATATTATTTAAGAATCCCATGATATATCCCTCCTATATCTGCCATATCGGGCCCGGGCCGGGCCTTTCTCCCCCGGCCTGGTTCCCGCAAACTTACACCTTGAACTTCCCTATAGCCGCCTGCATATCCTCTGCCAGCTTGGCAAGAGCCGAAGAGGCCGCCGCGATTTCCTCGTTGGAGGCCGACTGCTCCTGGGTAGCGGAGGAGATGGTCTGGGTATTGTCCGCAGTCTTGCGGCTCACATTGTCGATGGAATCCACGGCGGTGACGATATTGTTGGCGCCGTCGGACACCAGTTTCACGGAGCTGTTGATTGCCGTCATCTGGGCGTTGATGCTCTCCACCATGCTCATGATATCGGAGAACTGGGCACCCACTTCGCGGATGGACTTAGTGCCCTCCTTCACCCCTTCGGAGCCGCGCTCCATGGACTCCACCGCCTTGGCGGTATCCGTCTGGATAGAGGCGATGCGCTCCTTGATTTGCTC
>CAJOIN010000109.1:0-5902 GCA_905234515.1 uncultured Selenomonas sp. | reverse complement strand
CGCCAGCTTCCTGACTTCCTCAGCCACCACGGCAAAGCCGCGGCCATGCTCGCCTGCCCGGGCTGCCTCGATGGCGGCGTTCAGGGACAGCAGGTTGGTCTGCTCGGCGATGGAGGAGATAGCCTCTACAATCTGGCCGATTTGCTGGGAGTTCTCACCCAGTTTCTTCACCACTTCGGCGCTTTCCAGGACTCCCTGCTCGATGACGCCCATCTTCTTGATGGCAGACTCCATCATGTCTGCGCCGGTCTTGGCGGCGGCGGCAGTCTGGACGGAGGACTCGGCTACGGTCTTGGCCTTGCCTGCCATCTCCGTGATATCCTTGAAGACCAAATCCACATTTTCCTTGGCACCGTCAATATCCTGGAGCTGCTGGCCCATGCCCGCAGACACATCCCCCACGGTCTCGGCCACATGGACAGAGGCCTCGGCAGACTGGTGGGAGCTGGCGGTGAGCTCCTGGGCGGAGGCCGCCACCTGCTCGGAGGTCTTGGCCATGTTCTTAATCAGGGTACGCAGGTTGTGGCTCATGTTGTTGAAGGCTGCCGCCAGGGAGCCAACCTCATCATTGGTGCTGACCTGCACATCCTCCAGGCGCAGGTTGCCCTCAGACAGTTCCTTGGCATGGGCTTCCAGCTCCGACACGGGGCCCACAATGCCATTGGAAAGCTGGCGGCACATAAAGCCCATGAGAACGATGCCCGCCAGAGTCAGAATGGCATACATGAACTTCATGCGGGTAAGGGTGCCAAAGACTGCATCCTGAGGCACCTCCAGAGCCACAAGCCAGCCGGAGGCTCCCACGGTGGAGTAGGCCACCACAGTATCGCCCTCATCGCCTGACCCCTCCACCTGGAAGAAGCCTTTCTGGTTTTTCACCATCTCGTCAAAATGCTTGCCGATGCCCGGCAGCTCCTTGAAATTGCTCATCTTCTCCGCAGGGCCGGAAGTGGCCAGGATGACGCCGCTTGGCTCCACGAAAGTAGCCCTGCCCACACCCCTGTAGTTGACATCCTTGGCCTGCTGGTCAAGTGTCTCCAGGAGTATGTCCACGAAAATCGTGCCGCCGAACTGCCCGTTCACCTGGAAGGGCGATACGGCAGAAGTCACCAGCTTGTTGGTGAACTTGTCCACATAAGCCTCCGTGAAGGCAGTCTGCCCCTTCTCGTGCCCGAGCTTGTACCAGTCGCGGGTACGGGGGTCAAGAGAGCCGGTCTTGTTGCCTGCCTGCCGCCCCTGGAAGAACCCCGTCTCGGTGCCCACGCCCAGCTCCAGTATATCCTTGTCCCCGTCTGCCAGAGACAGCGATTCCGGGGACTCTATAAGTGCGGTATTGCCCTTGTACGAGGTCATCAGGTTCGCCGCCGCAGTGGCTACCTCTGCCTTGCTGGAAAGCCATCCTTCCAGCTGATTCTCCTGGGCCGTCACAGTAGCTATGAGCTCCTGCTCCACGCTTTCTTCCAGATTCGTGCTGGCGTTATAATAGCCCACGATGGAAACTATTGCCACCAAGAGGCCGGACAGCGCTGTCAGCACTATGAACTTTTCCCTAAGACGCATTAGGTTTCCCTCCCTCTGAAACATCCGTCTGTAAACTTTCCGCATGAGAAGCGTTTTCTTAAGTATTCGCCTTGAGATTGAAAAAACCTTTTGCTTTTGAGAATTTTTTTACAAGTAGTTAAAATCAGTTATTGCGCAGGTGCCGTGCAAAGCCCCATCCTCGGTGACCAGCAGTCCCTCTATCCCCTCGTCTTGCCAGTCGGTCAGCAGGGCCTCCCCCCTGTCCTTTCCCAGCACGAACAGGGCGGTAGTGAGAAGATCTGACTTCACGCCGCAGTCGGGCACCCCGCCCTAAATCACCACCAGCACGCTGACAGGACGGCTCGCCGCCGCTGTCTCTTTGCCGCACCAGGCAGGATAGCCTGTGCGGGGGTCTATGATGTGGTGATAGCGCACGCCCTCCGCTTCGAAGAAACGCTCATAGTCCCCGGACGTGGAAAGAGCCTCATCCGCTGCCTCTGCCGTTGCCATGAGGCTTCCCGCCCCTTCCCTGCGGGGGTGCCTGAGGCCGATGCGCCAGGGCTTTCGCTCCTTGTTTGCGCCCACGGCATAGATGGAACTGGTGCCCAGGTCGATAAGGCCGTTTTCTATGCCATGCCTCATGTAAATCTTCCGCACCTCGTCCAGAGCATAGCCCTTGGCAATGCCCCCCAGGTCAAGCTCCATGCCCTTCTCCAAAAGCCTTGCGCCGCCGGCGCCATTCAGCTCCAGCTTGCGCCAGTCCACCTTGGCCTTTGCCTGTTCAATTTCTTCCCCGGAGGGAACCCGCGCCCCCTCCGTGCCAATGCCCCAGAGCTTCACCAGGGGCGCCGCCGTGATGTCCCAGGCGCCCTCTGTCAGCTCCGAATACTTCTGGGAAACTTCCAGTAAATGATACATCTCCGGGGACACCTGCACCCACTGACCGCTGCCTGCGCTGTCACGCAGCCGGGCAGCATCGCTGCCCTCTTCGTAATTGCTGAGGATTTTCTCCAGTTCCCTCAGCCGGGCAAAGCTCTCCTCCACCGCCTGGGATGCCTCCGGCCCCTCCGCCGTCAGCTGTGCCACCGTATCCATCACCAGCTCGCTCTTCTGCACCATCCTGCCCTCCTGGCTGCCAAAACTGCAGCCCGCCAGCAAACATGACGCCAAGAGAAGGCTCGCTATCCCGCTTCGCAAAAACAAAACGCCACAACCTTTCCCGACTTTTCGCCAACTCTCTGACAATGTACTATATTATACGCAATATTATACGCCTTGCAGGCAACCTTGGGGAAATCTAAAAAAAACCGCCCGGGCTGCCAAAAGAGGGCAGGATTTCCCCTGCCCCCCGGCGAAGATATAAACTAAAACACTTTAACGAAAATAAGCCGCCCTGGGAGGCGGGGAAACAAAGGATGTGAGCACCATGGGGAAACACAAAGATAAACTAGCCTACTTTTTCATTGCCTTCGCCATCATACTCCTGATTCGCGCTTTAGGAGGCATCGGCCATCTCACCATCACCACCATTATGCTCTACGTTTCCATTGCCGTGTCCCTGCTGGCCAGCAATATGCCCAGGGTGCTGGACCTTCCCCTGCACTACGCCTACCCTGTGCGCTGTGTGGAATATTTCACCTTCGGCACCGCCGTGATGTGCTTCATCGCCCTGTGCCTGCACCATATGGTTTTGACCTAAAAGCACGCCCCCGGCCAAGTGGCCGGGGCGTTCTTTTTACCTAATATATTACCTGCCTCATTGACAAAATTTTGCAGACTGATTGTGATGACAAGATGCCTATGTTATAATTCCTATTATCATTTTTGCTTGGAAAGGCTCGGAGATAATGCTTACTTGCGTAGAAATTTGTGCCGGGGCCGGCGGGCAAGCGCTCGGCCTGTCAATGGCAGGCTTTGTCCATACCGCTCTGGTAGAGTACGAACAAGAATATTGCGACTGCCTAAAAACTAACAAACCAGACTGGCCCGTAATCTGTGCAGATGTACATGACTTTGACGGCACTCCTTACAAGGGAACAGACCTTTTAGCCGGCGGCGTTCCCTGCCCCCCTTTTTCAGTAGCGGGCAAACAAATGGGGAAAGATGATGAGCGTGACCTTTTCCCAGAAGCTTTACGCTTGATAAGAGAAATTGAGCCACGCGCAGTCATGCTAGAAAATGTACGTGGCTTTCTTGACCCGTCATTTGCCTCCTACCGTGAACATATTCTTTCCTCCATCGAAAGAATGGGCTACAATGTACAAATAAAATTGCTTAACGCCTCTGATTACGGCGTTTCACAGCTCCGCCCCCGTGTTGTCATAGTCGGCATCAGACAGGATGAAACAGGTGTATTTTCCTATCCTCCCCCTAATCCCCATAAAACACCTACAGTAGGACATCTCCTCCACGATTTAATGAAAGCAAACGGTTGGGAAGGGGCAGACACTTGGGCCAGGCAAGCTGACCGCATAGCTCCCACCATAGTCGGCGGCTCAAAAAAACATGGAGGCCCGGATTTGGGCCCCACAAGGGCACGGCGTGCCTGGGCAGAAATGAATGTCGAAGGAAAAAGCATCGCCAACCTGGCACCAGAAAAAGGTTTTACCGGCATGCCCCGACTTACCCCCCGCATGATAGCCCGTATACAGGGATTTCCAGACACTTGGGATTTTGGCAAGACCAAAACACGCGCCTGCCGCATGATTGGGAATGCTTTTCCACCGCCTGTAGCCAAAGCCGTAGGCGACCAAATCAAGGAGGTCTTGAAGCATGGAAAAGGCACTGCTTTCCAACGAGAGAAACAAATTTCATAAAGCACTTTTTCCCAAGCTTCAACATATACGACCTGGCAAATGGCATATACTAAAACTTGGGAACCAAAGCCAAATAAAAACTTCCGATTTTGCCCAGTATGAGCATCTTGCCTATCTGAATGATTTGACCAAAACTAACGCCCAATTGGCGGCAGTGCTTGGCAATGATTACATGGTCGCTCCGGATGTTATAGTATACCGGGAACTGTATGAGGACGACGAATTAAACCACCTGTTGCCAATAGTAGATAAAGATTCAGCCCAAAAAGCAGATCTGCGTGCTGCCAACGGAGGCAAGCCAATTTTGCATGCATCCATATCGGCAAAATGGACAATGCGAAGTGACCGTGCCCAAAACAGCCGAACTGAAGCATTAAATCTTATCCGCAATCGCAAGGGAAACCTCCCCCACATTGTAGTGGTAACTGGAGAACCCGCCCCGTCCCGCCTTGCCTCCCTTGCGCTTGGCACGGGAGACATTGACTGCTTGTATCACTTCGCCCTGTACGAGCTCATGGAAGCTGTGCATGAATATGGTGCTGACGATGCAGAAAATCTTCTGTCGACACTCATTGATGGCAAACGTCTAAAAGATATTTCAGACTTGCCACTAGATTTAAGTGTATGACCATAATCCCTCCATAAAAATAGGCTGTGAAGATTGTTACTCTAGGTGAGTCATATCTTCACAGCCTATTTTTTCACTGGACTTGCAGACACAGAAATAAAATCATCTTAAACTGCGGCGGCCAAATCAGCTCCCAGTTTCTCACACTGAGCCAGGCCCTCATCGTCGGGGCCGTTTTCTATGGCCAGGCCATCGCCGACCAGCTTGGCGCCGTCATTCTTAGTGCGCTCTGCCCAGGACTCCATCCAGGCGCCGCCGCCCCAGCCGTAAGAACCAAAGAGAGCCACCGGCACCCCGGAAAGTTTCCCCTCTGCCTCGGCAAAGAATGGCTCAAAGGAGCCTTCCTCCAAAACCTCATCCCCCATAGCCGGGCAGCCAAAGGCAAAGCCATCAAAACCTCCCATCTCCGAGACAGCAAAGCTATCCACCTCAAAAAGCGTAGCCTCCGCCCCGGCCTTCTGAGCCCCTTCCAGCACAGCTTTAGCCATCTGCTCCGTATTCCCAGTCCCAGACCAATAAACCACCGCAATCTTGCCCATCAAACATCCTCCTTAATGGTAATTCACTAAAGACCATTGTATATACCGAACCCCAGACGCCCAAGGACGGGCGTCGCGGACTTAAGCCACGTGAAGTGGCGCCAGTCCGCTGTTTCTTTTGGGTACTTTTCTTTGCACCAAAGAAAAGTACCACCGCCTACCTTACGAGGCTTGCACCAGCTCCGGGAAAGGCGCCCCCTGCTCCAACAGTGTACAAAACTCATGGCTGCACTCAGAGTACAGCGCAAAAAGTCTTCGCGCCTGTGCTTCATTGCTATAAACCTTCCAATACCCAGCGCAAGCAAACCCTTGCCCCCGATGCTCAATGAATCCTCTCACATCCGCCGGGGGATACCCTAAAAACAGCCCCACCTCATGGGGAAAGGACTTCCTCATCT
>CAJOIN010000108.1:6000-12157 GCA_905234515.1 uncultured Selenomonas sp. | reverse complement strand
GGGCGGCAGGTGGTATAATTTAGCTACAAAAGGAATTCGAGTCTACAAAGACACAACAAAAAAGCCGCTTGGGATGACTACCCGGGCGGCTTCTTTGTGCCACTACATAGGCCTGACTAGGGCGTGTAGATGGCGGCAGAGTTAACGCTTCTTGCTGTCCTCCAGGGCTTTACACACGTAAAAGGCGATGATACCGCCCAGAACGCTGGCAGCCGTGGCGATCAGGAATTCGAGCACTAAAGACACCTCCCTTCATGCGTAATCCGGGAGTAGGTACAGACAGCAGATACATTATAGCATAATAACGTGTTGTTGTGTCTTTTATCGCTTTGCATGGTGGGGAGTGCGGGAAATGAATTACACCAAGGGCGGTTTTCCCATATGGGATGATGACTTTGACAAGGAATTTTACACGCCAGAAGAAATAGCAGAGAGTAATTGTAGAGTGGCCCTGATAAAGGGGGAAGTCCATGCCCGCCAGCGTAATAAAAGCGTAATAAGAAAATCCGTAGCCACAGAAAAGGGCGGTTTTTCTGACTTGTGAGGGCTGGCAAAGCCTTATAAAACAAGGAGGAAATACTAGGAATAACTACTATCTATAGAGTTTGAATGATAATCAGCCTCCCCTTTTAAGGGAGGCTTTTTAATTTCTGCTTTATATTGCTTGTGTTGATATTTCTATTAGTTCCATACAATTTTCAGTTTTATCCTTTTCACCCTATATAAATTGTAGTATACTCATGGAGTTACATATCCGTTATGGACAGGCACGCTGGTAAGTTTAGGCATGTCTGTTTTTGTTTTTTTAGTCGTAGGATAGTTGGGGGCGAAGTATGGAACTGATGTTTGGAGCGCTGGGGCTTTATGTCCTGGGCGTATGCTGCCTGCTGTGGCCCGAAAGATGGGAACGTGGCGCCCATGTGCTGGGAAACCTTCTTTCGGCAGCGGCAAGTTTTCTGGTATTTATCTTTGCAGCAGACAGCCTGCTGGGGTGGGGCATCCTGCCACCGGCTGCGCTGGCTCCTGCTTTTGCCTGGGGGCAATTCAGCCTGCAGGTGGATTTTTGGAGTGGGGCTTTCCTGGCGCTGACGGGCTTTTCCAGCACGGCAGTTAGCATCTATGCCCTGGGTTATGCGGCTCACTACAAGGGGCAGCGCCTGAGGCTGATGACGGGTCTTTGGAACCTCTTTATCCTCTCCATGGTGCTGGTGCTTTTGGCAGGGGATGGCTTCACCTTCCTGGCTGCTTGGGAAGTGATGGCCCTGTCCTCCTTCCTGCTGGTTTACCATGAGAACGAGAAGAAAGACACGGTGCAGGCTGCTTACCAGTACATGGTCATGACCCATCTGGGCACGGCGGCTATTATGGTGGCCTTCTATCTGCTGGGCAGCGGCTCGGAAAGCCTTTCCTTTGCAGACCTTTCCCGCAACCAGCTTGATGCAGGCCTCAGGCATGTGGTCTTTGCCTTTGCCTTCCTGGGCTTTGCTTTGAAATCCGGTCTGATGCCTCTCCATGTGTGGCTGCCTAACGCTCATCCGGCGGCGCCCAGCCATGTCTCTGCTCTCATGAGCGGCGTCATGCTGAAGGTGGCTGTCTATGGCTTTGGCCGCTTTATCTTCCAGTTTTTGGGAGCTGAGGTCTTTGCCTATGGCCTGATCGTGATGGTGGCAGGCCTTGTTTCTGCTTTCCTTGGTGTGCTTTATGCCAGCATGGAAAAGGATATCAAGCGCATTTTGGCATATTCTTCCGTTGAGAACATGGGCATTATCTTTACGGCCTTCGGGGCAGGTATGATTTTGGTGGCTTTGCAGAAACCCCGCATGGCGCTTATTGCCTTTGTGGCGGTGTTGGTGCATTCCTTTGCTCACAGCCTCATGAAGAGTCTGCTCTTTATGAGCGCCGGTGCGGTCATGCATGCCACTGGCACCAAGAATATCGAGCAGATGGGGGCACTCTTGAAGAAGATGCCCTGGACGGCGGCCTTTACGCTGGTGGGCTGTATGGCCCTTTCCTCCCTGCCTTTTACCAGCGGCATTTTGGGTGAGTGGCTGACCCTGCAGTCCCTTATGTCTCTGGCGGGCAGTGCTTCATCCCAGGGCCTGCGCTTTCTTGTGTTGGCGGCCTTTATCCTGATGGGACTTACCGGGGCTTTGGCTCTTGGCTGCTTTGTGCGCTACTTTGGCGTGTCCTTTTTGGGCAGACGCCGCAGCGGCGCAGTCCTGAATGCACATGAGGCTTCTCCAGCCATGCGCCTTGGCATGGGCTTGGAGGCTGTTTTGATTGTCCTGTTGGGCATTTTCCCTGGACAGCTTATTGAAGGGGCACAGCGGGTGCTGACTGGCGGCCTGGGCATGCCCCAGGGCAATGTCTGGGGTGTCCTGTTCATAGGCCATGGTGAGGACCCGGTGTTCTACAGTCCCATTATCCTTTTGGTGGTGGCCCTTGTTCTGGGGGCAATCCTTACTATGCCTCTTTTGAAGAAAAGTGTTTTTGCTGAAAGGGAAATCACCTGGAACTGTGGCACACTGCCTACCAGGCGGCAGCAGTATACGGCTACGGGCCTCTCCAAGCCTTTGCGCCGTGCCTTTTCTTCTATTCTGCAGCCCCGCCGGGAGCGGATTTTCCTCAACCGTGAGCACGATTACTTCGGCCGCAGGCTGGAATACCGTTTGAGCCTGCCTGAGCATTTCGAGCGGCTCCTTTATAAGCCGGTGGAGCATCTGCTGGTGCGTTTGGCTGAGGTCCTGCGGGTAGTGCAGCAGGGCAGTGTGAGAGTTTATATTGGTTATACTATGGTGGCCATGGGGGCTAAGTGATAATGGAACTTTCTTCCGTGCTGGGCATGGAGCTTTTGCAGGCCGCAGGCCTGCTGGCCCTGGCTCCTTTCATCGCCGGCCTCATCAACAAGATTAAGGCCTTTTTGCAGAAAAGGCAGGGAGCCAGCGTTTTCCAGGAGTATTTTGACCTGCTGAAATGGTGGCGGCGTGAGACTATCCTTACCCCCTATACTTCTGTAATCTTTATCCTGGCACCGGTGGTTTACCTGTTGACAGGGCTCATGGCGGCTGCCATGGTGCCGGGGCTCATGACCCAGGAAATCAGCTTTGGCGATGCTTTCATCTTTGTCTATCTGCTGGCCATTGGCCGCTTCTTCATGACCCTGGGCTCCATGGATTCTGCCACGGCCTTCGGCGGCATGGGCAGTTCCCGTGAGATTTACATTTCCGTGCTGGTGGAGCCTGCCGTGATGCTGGCGGTGCTTTTGAACGCTGCCCGCTACGGTTCCACCACCCTTTCCCGCATGGTGATAGATTACGGTGATATTTATTTCACCCTGCCGGCGGTGCTGGCCTGCGTGGCCTTTTTCCTGATTCTCCTGGCGGAGAACTGCCGCCTGCCGGTGGACAATCCGGATACCCATTTGGAGCTGACTATGATTCACGAGTGCATGACTCTTGAGTATTCCGGCAGGCTGCTGAGCTATATCCATCTGGGCAGCATGGTGCGCCTGGTGGTGTTCCTCACCCTGTGGGGAGCCCTTTACCTGCCCCTGGAACTGCCCCTGTTGGTGAAAATCCTTTTGGGTGCGGTGCTGGTAGGCGTGGTGGAGACGCTGGTGAACAAGATGCGCCTCTTCAAGGTGCGCATTTATCTGGCGGCTGCGGCCGTGCTGTTGATGGTTGCTTTTATGGCGGAAGCCTGGTAAGAAAGGAGAAAACATGAACGAACTGGTAATTTTCCTTATCCTTGCCGTGTTTCTGCAGACAAGGGTGATGGATCTGCGGCGGTCAGTGTACTGCCTGGCCTGCCAGTCAGGTCTCTTGGCTTGCATGTGCCTGCTGGCAGGCTTTGGGGCAGGGGGCGGCGTCCACTTTGTGCCTGCTCTGCTGACCCTGCTGGTGAAGGTCCTCTTTATCCCCGGCGCCATCCTGCGCTTGGTGGGCAGGATTACGGATGAGCGGGAAATCATTTCCGATATCAATGTGAATTATTCCACCCTGGCAGCAGCTCTTTTCCTGGTGCTGGGCTATGGGCTGGTGGACAGCGTGCAACTGATGGCCTTCGGCCGTGATGTCATTGCAGCCTCGGTCTTCATGATTCTCACTGGCCTTGGCCTGATGGTGATGAGAAAGCGCGCCATCATGCA
Organism: uncultured Selenomonas sp.; assembly: GCA_905234515.1. Lineage (GTDB taxonomy): Bacteria > Bacillota > Negativicutes > Selenomonadales > Selenomonadaceae > Selenomonas_B. The sequence goes on along the minus strand of CAJOIN010000108.1, from coordinate 8,010 downwards.
GATTTGCGGCCTTATCACCATGGAAAACGGCATTTACCTTCTGGGGCTCTTTGTTACCGAGGGGCTGCCCCTGGTGGTGGAGCTTGGTGTCTTCCTTGATGTGCTCATCGCTGTGGTGGTGCTGGTCATTCTCACCAGCCGTATGAGCTTATCCTTTATGACTACGGATACTTCCGTGATGAAGAAACTGAAAGGTTGAGGTGAGAGAGTACATAATGGAATCTATGTTTACGATACAGGAGCTCTTGTATTTTGTGCTCTTGGTGCCTGTGGCCTTCAGTTTGCTGGCGGTTTCAAATCTCCTGGGCAATGGCCTTTTGCACTGGGCTGACAGACTTGCCTCTGTTTTGGTAGGAGCAGCTGTCTGGCAGATTTTCCTGCTCTTTCCGGCAGAAAGCTCCTTTCATGAGGGCTTTATCTATCTGGATGCTCTGAGCCTTTGGATGCTATTGATTCTCTCCTTGCTGTACCTGGCCTTTTCCTGGACCAGCAAGGCCTATCTGGAAAGGGATACAAATATCCGCTACGGCTACCTGCGCCGGTTCACCCATCTGGAGGGCCGCTTCTATGCCCTGTCCCACCTCTTTGTCTGGACTATGATGCTGGTGGTGCTGGTGGACAATATGGGCCTCATGTGGGTGGCCATTGAGGCTACGACCCTGATTTCCGCCCTGCTGGTGGCCTTCAAGTTCACCCGCACCTCTTTGGAGGCGGCTTGGAAATATGTGATGGTCTGCACCGTGGGCATCTGCTTGGCCCTGCTGGGAACCATTCTGCTTTATGAGGCACAGCTGCAGGGCTTGGGCACGGAGCTGGCCTTGGACTTTTCCTTCCTGAGTCAGCATGGCGGCGAGCTGCCCAAGGAACTGGCCAAGGCGGTCTTTGCCTTTCTCTTTGTGGGCTATGGCACGAAAATCGGCCTGGCTCCCATGCATGCCTGGCTGCCAGATGCTCATTCTGAGGCGCCGGCTCTTACCAGCGGCCTCTTGTCAGGCGCTCTCTGCATCTGCGCCCTCTATGTGCTGCTTAGGGCGGTGATTATCCTCCTGCCGGCAGTTGGTGTGGACTTCATGAGCAGCCTCTTCCTGTTCTTTGGCCTGTTCACCATTGCGTTGGCGGTGCCCTTCGTGGTGGTGCAGCGCGATATCAAGCGCATGCTGGCTTATTCCTCCATGGAAAACTTCGGCCTGATGGCTTCTGGCGTGGGCCTGTTCCTGCCCATGGCCACCAAGGCTGTCCTGCTGCATATGATGAACCATGCTTTGATCAAATATGCACTTTTCTATCTGGCAGGTACCATTATGGAGACCTATGCCACCAAGAATATGATGCGCATCCATGGCATGATTGCCCAGGCGCCCCGTACGGCTTGCTTCTTCCTGCTGGCTATTGTGGGTATTTTGGGCATGCCGCCCATGGGTATCTTCTTCAGCAAGTTCTACCTGCTGCAGGGTTTCTTCCAGGGCGGCCATGCCTGGCTGGGGGTGCTGGCCCTGGTGCTGCTGGCAGGTATGCTCATAGGTATTCTCTACCATGCCCTGCGCATGGTGGGGGGCAAGCCGCACCGCAAGGCAGCCGGGGAACTTCTGGGCAGGCTGGATACGGCTGTGGTGGCAGGACTGCTCATCATCAGCGGCGTCTTTGGCGCCTTCCTGCCGGAGCTGGGCAAAGTTGATGCCCTGCTCAGTGAGGCAGCTAAAATCGTCATGAAAGGGGTGGCTTAAGTATGAAACTTCATATCAAGGAAATAGCGGTTGCTGAGCTTCTGGCAGAGGCCAAGGCTTACAGCGCTGATGGCAGCCATCCCTTGACGGCCATGTTCGGCCGTGATGAGCGGGAAAACGGAGGCGGTTTTGCCGTCTATGTGGTCTTTGAGTTTTTGGCTGAACATGAGCTGAGAGCTTTGAAGGTTGCTTTAAAGCCAGAGGAGGAGCTTTCCTATCCCAGCCTTACCCACCTTATTCCTGCTGCTGCCTGGTTTGAGCGGGAGATACAGGATATGTTCGGTCT
>CAJOIN010000108.1:0-5979 GCA_905234515.1 uncultured Selenomonas sp. | reverse complement strand
AAGTTCCGTTCATCCTTTGCGAAAGGATGCCCCCAAGGAGATCCCATTTATCGAGGGCAAGCACTGCCATATGCACACGGTGAGTGGCGAGGGAACTTTCCAGGTGCCGGTGGGGCCCATCCATGCGGGCATTATCGAGCCGGGGCACTTCCGCTTCAGCCAGGCTGGTGAGAGCATGCTACAGCTGGATGCCAAGCTCTTCTACACCCATCGTGGACTGGAGAAAACGATGGAGGGCAAGACGGCTATGGAGGCTCTGCCCATCGCTGAGCGCATCTGCGGGGCTTGCACCGTGGCCAATACCTGGAGTTACTGCCAGGCAGTGGAGACGGCAGCGGGCATTTCCGTGCCCAGAAGGGCGGAACTCCTGCGCACCCTGCTGCTGGAAATAGAGCGCATTACCAACCATGTGGGCGACCTTGGCAATATTCCTGCCGGTGTGGGCTTCTCCTTTGCCGTGAGCATAGGCACCAGGGCCAAGGAAATGATGATGCGCCTGCAGGGCAGGCTCACCGGCAACCGCTTTATGCGGGGCTTTATCCAGCCGGGGGGCACTGCAAGGGACTTGTCTGCCGAGGACCTGTCCGCCGTGGCAGAGACCATGGCAGAGGTCAGGAAAAACACAGAAGACCTGGAACGCATCTTTGCTGAGCAGGACAGCTTCCAGGACCGCGTGCGCACCACTGGTATCGTCCGCTCCAAGACTGCCAAGGATTTGGCCATGGTGGGCGTGGGGGCAAGGGCCAGCGGCTATCTCCATGACAGCCGTGTAGACTTTGCCTATGGCGCTTATCCCGAGCTGGCTGTGCAGCCAGTTACCGAGACCAGCGGTGATGTGGCCGCCAGGATCCTGGTGCGCATTGGGGAGCTTAAGGAGTCCTTCCGCCTGGTGGAGCGCCTGCTGGCGCTGCTGGCTGAGGAAAAAGGCGAGGTCAAAACCGAGCTTGGCACTCCCAAGGGGGAGGGCGCAGGCCTCAGCGAATCTGCCCGGGGCAGCAGCTTCTGCTATGTTGCCTTTGATGAGGAAGGACGCCTGGATCGCATCTTTGTCAGAAGCGCTTCTTATGCCAACTGGCCTGCCCTGCCCATTGCCGTGCAGGGGGACATCATTCCTGATTTCCCCTTGATCAACAAGAGCTTTGAGCTCTGCTATGCTTGTCTGGACAGATAGGAGGGCAGGATTATGCTAAAATTGTTGGAAAGGCTGCTGAAGGACAAGGTGGCTACGGAGGCCATCACCTTTGACGGCGAGGCTATGCCCTACCTGCCGGACGGCACCAAGGTGACAGAGGATATCATCAAAAGCAGGCTGGGTCGTTCCCTCCATGTGCGCCATCTGGACGCCGGCTCCTGCAATGCCTGTGACTTCGAGATGGGAGCCCTGTCAAACCCCATCTACGACCTGCATCGCTACGGCATTCACTTCGATGCTTCCCCCCGCCATGCTGACCTTTTGATGGTGACGGGGGTAGTTACCAGAAACCTGGCTGAGGCTTTGAAGCGCTCCTACGAAGCTATGCCTGAGCCAAGGCTGGTCATGGCCTGCGGCGACTGCGCCATCAACGGCGGTGAATACGGCGAAAGCTACGCCATCGTAGGCCCTGCGGAAAAGGTGGTGCCCGTGGATATCTATGTTCCCGGCTGCCCGCCTAAGCCCAGCGTCATGATAGCTGGCCTTATTGCAGCGGCTGATATGCTGGCTGAAAGACTTTAATACTGAAAGCAATGAGACTTATTCAATGGAAGTCAAAAACTCCCATTGAATAAGTCTCATTTTATGTTCAGTCTGCTTGTCAGGGGCTGAAAAAACTTGCAGTTTTTAGGTAATCATTGTATGATAATTATATATTATTAACTTTTATCTTATGATAATTTTTAATAATACATAATTACGCATGGCGCAAACAAAGCTATTTATAAAAGTGTAAAGTTGCAATGTTGCGCAGGTGCGGAAATTTAGGAGGTAGCTTATGTTAGGTCTTGTGATTGCCATCGTAGTGGTGGCATGGGTGGCCCGCTTTGTGTTGAAAAAATACCCGGCGCAGCCCATTCTTTTTACCGCCGGTATCTTTATGATGGTGCTGGCCTTGGTTTTTGGGCTGGGGGAAATCCTTCCAGCCAAACAGACCACCGGTTCCCCCTGGCTGGATATTATTCAGTCCATCAGCCTGGCTTTTAGCAGCAGAGCTGCCAAGTTGGGCATGATTATTATGTTGATTGGCGGTTTTTCCAAGTATATGGATTGCATTGGTGCCAGCACGTCGCTTGTACGCCTGGCCATCAAGCCCTTGCAAAAAATGGGGCATCCATATTTGGTGCTGGCACTTACTTCGGTTTTAGGTAATTTTCTCGCCATGTTCATCAGCTCGGCCTCCGGTTTCGGCCTTTTGCTTATGGTTACCATGTATCCAGTATTGGTGCGCCTGGGTGTGAGCCGTATTGCTGCCTGCGCTGTTATCGCTACTACTGCGGCCCCTGGCTGGGGTCCTGCTGGTGCAGATAATATCTATGCGGCAGAGCTGATTGGCATGGAAATAGTGCCTTACTTTATGCAGTACCAGGTGCCGGTAGGTCTTTGCACTGTGCTGGTGCTGGCGGTGGCCCACTTCTTTGTCCAGCGCCATCTGGACGCTAAGAATCCCGATGAAATGGCAGGCAAGGATGTGTCTGCAGCTGTTACGGAGGAGCAGGCCAAAGCTCAGGAAACACCTGCTGTGCCTGGCTTCTACGCTTTGCTGCCAACCTTGCCATTGCTGCTGGTGCTGTTCTTCGGCCTCAGCGATACGGGCATTGAGATGGATATAAGCCTGGCGACCCTGGTGAGCATTTTCCTTACCATGGTGATTGAGTTTATCCGTCATCGCGATGGCTTGAAGACCTGCCAGGATATCAGCTCTTTCTGGCAGGGCATGGGCTTGCAGATGGCTACGGTGGTGACCCTGGTAGTGGCTGCCGAAACCTTTTCTAAGGGACTTATCTCTTTGGGAGCCATAGATACCCTCATCACCAGTGCCCAGAATGCAGGCTTTGGTGGTATAGGCATGATGTTTGTCTTTGTGGCCATCATTATCGCCGCCACCCTGATCACCGGCAGCGGCAACGCTACCTTCTTTGCTTTCGTTCCCTTGGCACCAAAGGTGGCAGCTTTGTCCGGCATTGCTCCGGTGCTGTTGGTATTACCCATGAATTTCGTTTCGAATTTGGCCCGTTCCCTTTCACCTATTGCCGCCGTTATGATTGTTGTGGCTGGTGCAGCAGGTCTTTCGCCCATGGATTTGGCTAAGCGTACCTTCCTGCCGGTGGCAGCGGCTACCGTGGCCAATATTGCCATAACCTTAATATTGTTCTTCTGATGGTTGGGAGCCTCATGTGGATTCCCTTTGCCAATAAAAAAGCTGCCCCTTTTGGATATGGGGCAGCTTTTTATTGTGGGATAGCAGGGTAAGTTTAGTCCTGGATAGCCGTCTCCAGGGCAATCTTCATCATGTCGGTGAAGGTGGTCTGGCGTTCCTCGGCGGTGCAGGACTCCTTGGTCAGCAGGTGGTCGCTGACGGTGAAGACAGCCAGAGCCTGTACATGGAACTGGGCGGCGATGGTGTAGAGGGCAGCAGCTTCCATTTCCACAGCAAGGATGCCGTATCTCCTGAGGCGCTCGTTGTCCACATCATCATCGTAGAAACGGTCAGCGGAGTAGATATTGCCCACCTTGACGGGCAGGTTCAGCTTTTCAGCGCTTTCCACAGCCTTGCGGAGCAGGCCGAAGTCAGCAATGGGGGCATAGTTCATGGCAGGGCCGAAGATGCTCTTCATCATGCCGGAGTCAGTGGTGGCTGCCTGGGCGATGAGCACGTCGCGGATTTTTACATCCTCATGCATGCCACCGCAGGTGCCTACGCGGATAAGCTTTTTGCAGCCATACTCATTGATGAGCTCATGGGTGTAGATGGAGATGGAGGGCATGCCCATGCCGGTGCCCTGCACGGAGACAGGCACACCCTTGTAAGTGCCTGTGTAGCCCAGGATACCTCTCACATGGGTGTACTCTTTGGCGCCTTCCAGGAAGTTCTCGGCAATGAACTTGGCGCGCAGGGGGTCGCCGGGGAGCAGGATGCGCTCGGCAATCTGGCCCTTTTCTGCTGCAATATGTGGTGTACTCATGATGAAGCCTCGCTTTCTTTTGTCATTGTGGAAATTTTTATTCAAACTGACATTTCTATTATAGGTAAAAAATGGTAAAATAGAAAGGGCAAGTGTCCGATTTTGGAAGTATTAAACATGCGGATATATTTAGACAATTAAGCATGGGAAGGGATAAAGGGGATCAGGTCTATGGATATGAAGGTACAGACACGCAATTCCCTGCTGACTGCCATGGTCTGCGTGGCCCTGTCTTCCGGCACGGCCTGGGCGGCAGTGCCGGAGGTACAGGTGCCTGCCGTGCAGCAAAGTGCCCCTGCAGGCAGTGCGGCTGCGTTGGCAGAAGCCTCTGTGGCAGATGTGGTCAGCCAGGAAAAGGCCAAGGAGAAGGCCAGGGAGAGGGCTAGGAAGGACCTTTCTTTGGGAGAAAGCAAAAATCAGAAGGAGCAAGTCAAGGAGAAAGTGGCTCACGAGGAGCCACCCTCTGTTATGGCGGCCAAACTTCACAGCATGCCTCTTTACTGGTCGGCTATGAAGCCCAAGGAAGAGCAGGTGAAGAAGGCACAGCCTATCATCATCACTGCCAGCGATATTGATGCCAAGCGCAAGGCTGAGAAGCGGAATGCGGCTGTTAAGAATGCCAAGCCGGCTGCCCCCCAGGCGGCAGCTGCGGCTCCCAAGCCCCAGGTCAAGCCTGTAAAGCCGGTGGAGCCCAAGAAAGAAAACCTTCAGCAGCAGAAGCCTGCCCAGGTTTCACCTCAGGCAGCAGCAAAGCCCAAGGCGGAGGTCCCCCAGGTTTCACAGCCTGCAGTCAAGCCCCTGCCTGCACCACAGGTGGAGAAAAAGCCTCAGGTTGTGGAACCAGCTTATCGCCCCGAGCCTGTTATGCCCCAGGGAAATCAGCAGCCTGAGGTCAAGCCTGCGGCTGTTCCCCAGGAGACACCGCGCGTTGTGCCCATCAAGCCGCGGCCTGAGGGGCTCTTTGCCCACAGAAGGGCAGAGGCAGCTCCCATGCCGCCGCTGGATAATAACAAGGTGGCCGTGGGCAGCGAGAAGATTTACAAGGAAGAGCCCAAGGCTCCGGCTTATGACCAGCATCAGCAGAATCTGCCCCAGCAGATCCATGTGGAGCGCCCGCCAGAATATGAGGGTATCTCTGATGAGGTGGTGCGCCACATCATGGCGGGCGAGTTCGCCATGCGCTACCAGCTGGCCCGCGATGCCTCTGAGCCGGGGGTATATCATATCACCCGCCTGCTGGTGCAGAATGAGGGCCTGACCCACCTACAGAAGATAGAATATCTCATGGGCTTCGGTCGTGCCATCAACCGCAGCAATCTTTCCGAATACCAAAAGAAGGCCCTGATAGACGCAGTCATCCAGGCCTTCGACGATAAATATTGAGTTTGTTAGTCCCGCCTCGGCGGGGCTTTTTTATTTCTCCGCTATCTTGTCCATAATATAATCTCTGAGCAGGGAAAGATGCATGGTCATGGCATGGCGGGCATCCTTGGCGTTTCTTTGCTGCAGGGCCTTTAGCAGGCGGCGGTGGTAGTGGATGGTATGACTTTCCATTTGGGTGTCCATGGTTATTTCTATGTTTTTCGCCACGGAGGAGTTCAGTATATAGGCCAGGTTGCCTATAACCCTGTTGCCGCTGGCTTCGGCAATGAGCCGATGGAAACCGATGTCGGCGGCGGCATAGGAGCGCCTTTCCATAATGCAGTGTTCCATTTCTTCGGCCTGGAAAGCTATATCTTCCAGCTGGGCCGGTGTGGCATAAGTGGCAGCAAGGGAGGCTACCTCTGGCTCGAACATCAGGCGCACGTCCAGCATATCCAG
>CAJOIN010000107.1 GCA_905234515.1 uncultured Selenomonas sp. | reverse complement strand
AGTGACGTAGTCATCCCCTGCGGAGTATATACCCATAAGAACGACAAACGAAAATCCCTGCACACCTTCATTGAGCTGCTGCAGCAATTCTATCATGACAGGCTCCTTTCCTCTGCTGGATATCGCCATACTCTGCTTTAACTCTATCACTTTGAGTCGGCTCCAAGTCAAGCTTTTTGCGGGAAATTTTTCTCGGAAATAATTATCGGCAGGCTAAAGACAACTCTATATCCCCATGAGAATGCCCCCTGCCATTCATCCGGCAGGGGGCGCTTTGATTGGGTCCAATTATTCTCTATGTTCCATGATCCACTTATCCAGAAATGCCATCTGCTCCTCCGTGTGGAACCAATGCTCGCCGCCTTCCATCACGGTAAGCGTACCGCCAATCTTCTCCACGAAACCGGCGATGACTTCCCTTGGCATCAGATGGTCGTTCGCGCCGTACAGCACATGGGTGGGCACAGTCCACTTGGTCGGGTTCTGGCGCACATAATTTAGGTACTCCCAGGACAGTTTTTCGCCAAAATCTGTCGCAATCTCCTTCTTCTCCCGCAGCTCTGCCTCTGTCACCTTCGCCCAGGACATCATATTCAAAATGAGTTTTTCCATATCTGCTATGGGAGATATGAAGAACGCCTGGTGGATTTTCTTCCCGCTCAGAGCGCACATGGCAAAGAAAGCCCCTATGCTGTTGGCGATGACATAAACAGGCCCATGGCCTGCCGCCACTTTATCATAATAGGCCTGAAATTCCGCCTCTGCCTCCCATGGTGTCCGGGACTGATAATCAAAGCCCAGCACCTCCGCCTCAGGAAACAGTGCCCTGTAATGCTCCGCTTCCTCAGCAGTTCCACCCTTGCCATGAATGTATATGACCAACTCCGTCAGCATACTCCACCCTCCAAGGGTTTATACGCCTGCAAAGCTGCTTCAACCAGCCTGTTCAGGCTTATGCCCTGATCCTGCGCATAAATCGCCAGCTTCTCATGGAGCTGAGGCGTTATGCGCACATTGAAGCTGCCCTTGTAGGCTGTCTCCGGAGCCACGCCATCCTCCTGGCACATAGCCAGGTATTCGTCCACAGCCCCATGAAAATCTGCCACCAAGTCTGCCGCATTTTCCCCCTCATAAGATATAAGGGAATGTATGCCCAGCACTTTGCCATAGAATACGCCGTCACTTTCCGAAAACTCCACTGAGCCAATATAGCCCTTATAGCGCATGGTACTACTCATAGCAGCCCCTCCTCGTCCAATGTCCTAATGAGTTCCTTGACCTGATATTCCAGCAATTCCTTGCGTGGGTGCGGCTTGTGCAGCATGATTGTCTTATGCTGCGGATTCTTGAAAGCTATCCTGGATCCGCTCGTCTGCCCTTTGTCACTTCGCACATAACCAAGGCATTCAAGCAATGACTCTGTTTCCGCAAAGGTAAAATCCTTCGGCTTTGATTTAAGCCGCTCAATCAGCTTATCTTTCTTGCCCATAGTATCCCTTCTTTGCGAAGATTATAACATTTTTTACGTCCATCAGCAACTAAATATAGTTACTAATGGACGTAATTACTCTTAATACTCTTTTCGTGCCAATCTTCCTACAAAGGCACTCATAGCAGCACGTTGCAAAGCCAACTGCAAAAGCCCATGAACTGCAATTTCCTGCCTGACTTAGAAAATCACCCCAGAACCTTCATGACATCCTCCGCCACCTGCTCTGCCGTGAGGTGGTTTTCCCTGGCCAGCGCCTCATAGTCATAGCGGTCGTAGAATTTCTTGGGCAGGCCGAAGTTCAGCACCTTCATCTTATCACCCCCATAGAAGCGGGCAATCTTTTCGCCGAATCCGCCATCCAGCACGCCATCTTCCAGCGTCACTACCAGTTCATGGTTCTCCTTCAGGGATTCCAGCAGTTCCTTGTCCTGGCCCGTGATGAAGAGGGGGTTGATCAGGGTAGCATCTATGCCCTGCTCCTTGAGCTTTTCAGCCGCAGCTTCCGCCAAATTGTAGAAGCCTCCCAGACCTATCAGGGCAACATGGCTGCCAGACTGCACCACATCGTACTTGTTCAGCTCATCATAAGACTTGCGTACAGGACGGCTGGAGCTGCCCACCATGGCATGGGGGACGCGGATAGCCACGGGGTATTTTTCCTGGGGGACAGCCCAGTCCAGCATGGCCTGATATTCCTCGGGAGAGGTAGGAGCCAGATACACCAGATTGGGAATATTGCTCATCATGGGAATATCGTAGAAGCCCAGATGTGTCACATCGTTCATACCGTACATGGAGGCCCAGAACACCAGGAAAGTAGCTGCATTGTTATTGACGCATAAATCCTGGGCAAGCTGGTCATAGGTGCGCTGGAAGAAAGAGGAAAAATCCCCAAAGACGGGGTGGGCGCCATTCCTGGCCAGCCCGGAAGCCATGGCCACAGCCTGCTCCTCGGCAATGCCCACATCAAGATAATGCCTGCCCAGCTTTTCCCTGCGCTCCCGATTGAGGCCCATGCTGGCGGGAGTGGCGGCAGAAAGGACGATGAACTTTTCATCTTCCTCAGCCATGCGCTGGAAAGTCCTGGCGGTCTGTTCGGCATAGGGGTCGGTGAAATCCACCTTGCTCTCGCCGGTTTCCACCTCGAAAGGCACATGCCAATGCCAGTCTTCCTTGTTCTCCTCGGCAGGTTTGTACCCCTTGCCCTTCTGGGTGACAATATGCAGCACCACAGGGTGGTCTATGTCTTTCACCTCCTGCAAGGCGGCAATCACAGCTTCCGCATCATTGCCGTCAGCCAGGAAGCGGTAATCCAGCCCCATGGCCTTGAAGAGATTGCGCTCCGACTTTCCCTTGGTTTCCCGCAGTTCACGGAAGCCTTTATACATGCCGCCGTGGACCTCAGCAATACTCATGTCATTGTCATTGAAGATGATGATGAGATTCGTGTCCATCTCCCCGGCCGTATCCAGCCCCTCCAAAGCCTCACCGCCGCTCATGGAGCCATCGCCGATGATGGCGATGATGTTCTCCTTGTCCCCCTTGAGGTCTCTGGCCTTGGCCAGCCCTGTAGCCAAACTGATGGAAGTGGAGGTGTGCCCCACGTTGAACATATCGTGCTCGCTTTCCTCGGGATTGGTATAGCCGGAAACATCATTGTAATGCTCCTCATAAAGGTAGGCATCCTTGCGCCCCGTCAGCATCTTGTGGGGATAGGCCTGATGGGAAATGTCGAAGACAAATTTATCCTTTGGGGAATCAAACACCGTATGCAGGGCAATGACCGCCTCCACAATGCCAAAGTCCGGCCCAAAGTGCCCGCCATGGACGCTGGCCCGCCGCAGCATGGCCTCCCGCATCTCACCAGCCAGCACCTTCCGCTGCTCTGCCGTAAAGTCCTTGAGATCCTGAGGGCCGTTTATATTTTCCAAGTACATGAAAATGCTCCTTTCAAAACACACTGTCATTTAGCTGACATCGTGTAGTCTACGCCTTGGAGCCCACTTCAAGTCAAGGAATTTTTTGCGGGAAATTTTTTCAAAAGTATTTTTCGGCGGGCTCTTGACTTAGAGCACACTCCAAGTGCTAGACTTATGCTATCAGCAAGAATTTACGGTTAGTGAGGTGCTTTTCATGACCATCAAGGAAGTCAGCGAGAAATACGATGTCTCCCCCGATACCATCCGATATTATGAGCGCATCGGCCTTATCCCCCATGTGCCCCGCAAGGAGAACGGCATCCGGGATTTTGATGAGCAGGCCTGCGGCTGGGTGGAGTTTTCCAAATGCATGCGCAGCGCCGGCGTGCAGGTGGAAGCCCTCATCGAATACGTGGAGCTGTTCTTCCAGGAAGGCACGGAAGCAGCCCGCAAGGAAATCCTGGTAGAGCAGCGCGCCCGCCTGCAGGAGCAGTACGACCAGCTCAAGGCCACCATGGAAAGACTGGACTACAAGATTGCCCACTATGAGGAACTCATGGCCAAGAAGTGCCCCTCTCTCAAATGAAGCCCCATATCCCCATAATCCAAAGCCCTCTGCCATTTATCCGGCAGGGGGCTTTGGATATTATGCTGAAGTTACTCCTCTCCTGTCAGCCAGTAGACACGCCCCTCTTTTCTGGGGGCTGCCTCAGGTATTTCAACGGGATAGCCAATAACGCAGTGGCCAATGCCCTCATAGTCTCCCTCTATGCCCAGTTTCTTTAGTATCTCCCTGCCAATCTCCATCTCGAATTCTTCCTTGGCACGATGAATCCAGCAACTGCCAAATCCCTCAGCATGCGCTGCCTGCATCAGCTGCCCCATGAGCAAGCTGCCATCGTAAATATATGTGGGCCAATCCTTGGGAGCCAGCACAATGAGTACCACCGGAGCACCATAGAATGGATCAAAGCCAGACTCCCAGCCGCCAATCTCGCAGTTCGTCTTGGACAGCTTGTCGCGCAACGCCTTGTCAGTCACTGCAATGACAATGGGCTTCTGCTGGCCTCTGCCACTGGCGGCATAAAGACCGGTTTCCATAATGGCTTCAATCTTTTCCCTTGGAACCATGTCCGGCTTGAACTTGCGAATGCTCCGACGTTCTCTCAATGACTTTATCACTTCGTTCATGTGGCACCTCTCCGTTTCTGTCAACTATTTTGATGATTTTACACCCAGATGTTAATACCTCAAACTTCTATATATCCTCTCGATATTCCAGGTTGATGCTGCTCACATTCCCCCTGACATCATAATCCGAGGAAACACGCCCCCACTCATATTCCGCAGTACCGTCTATTCCGTACTGTTTAAGAATTTCCTCATGTAAATCTTTTCTTTTTGGCTCATCCTCTTCCGTATAATCCCTATCAAGACATATCAGTGACAACGTATGTATAATGCCATTTCTAAAGAAGAATTCTACCGCATAGCTTCTCCCATCAATATCTGCCTGCTCATCCAAACAGATTGCACGTATGCCGTCCTGATTTCTGTAATGCCTGCATTTTTTGAAATCATCAAATGTATATCCCGGCCTAAAAGTCAGATTCTCTGAAACTCTTACTATTCCTTTTTCAAATTCAACCATGCAAAACTCCTTATGGTCTACATCCTGCTGTCAAAAATCCTTCGGTCTACACCTGAATGGTTTAGCCAGCCACATTCCCCCGGTCGATAAGCAGGTGCAGTTTGACAGCATATAGACAATATCATTGAACCTGCCGGTGTTGAACAGCTGGCAGTCCTGCTGCTCATAATCTTTCATGTATCTATTCCTCCCTGTTGTTTTTCTTCAAATGAAGGGGGACATATAAATGGGCAATAGGCGTATATCTTGTTCTTCCTGGAAATCCTTAGTGTAGAGAATATATTTCTCGGCTATCTGGGCAGAATACTTCTGACAAAAGGCATCTAAAGATGCGTGACGCTTGTAATTGGAGGATTTTACTTCTATAGGTACTACTTTGTTGCTTTTAGCGATGAGGAAATCTATTTCATAATTGCTGCTTCTATCTTTGTTGGAGAAGGTATGGTAGTACAGCTCATACCCCTTGGCTGCCAGCATCTGAGCGGTGAGATTTTCAAACAGATAACCCAGATTGGCTGAAATCTTGTCGCTCAGGAGTTTCTTGTAGATGTCGTTTTCGGTAAAAGCCTTGTTTTTGAACATCAGTGTGGTGAAAAGGCCGGTATCGGAGAGGAAGAGCTTGAATTTGGTCAAGTCTTTGTACGAGGCCATATCAGCCGAAGGCTGGCTGGTATGATAAGCTGCCAGGACTGTTCTGGAATCAATCAATTCGGCAATGAGATTCAGCGAACTGCCCGGCCTCAGAGCAGGTATGACGTTGGATACGGTATAGCGGGAAGCGTTCCTGTTCAGCTGGGCGGGGATGGCATCGAAGAGCTGGGAAAGGCGGCCTGTGGGGTCAATCTTGTAGAAATCATCCTCATAGAGCTGAAGTATTTCTCTTTTGACTTGGTCTACGTCTTCAAAATTGTTTTCCTGCAGGTATGTTTCTACTGCTTGTGGCATACCGCCTATGAGCATATAGAGCCGCAGG
>CAJOIN010000106.1 GCA_905234515.1 uncultured Selenomonas sp. | reverse complement strand
AAGGATCGCTTCGAGCTTTCCGCTGCGGTCATCGACCCCTATTTCGGGCAAGCGGCGGCGCAGGCCTCCGTGGAGAACATCGGGCGCTCCTTCTCCATGATGATGATGGTGCTGCTCATCGCTTTCACCATGAACATCCTCTTGGTGCTCTTCCGCAAGTACACCAAGATCCGTACCCTGTTCATCACGGGTCACGTAATGGTGCAGCAGTCCTCCACCGCCCTCTGGCTGGTGCTCTTCTGCTTCCCTGGTCTCCAGGATCCTCAGGTCGTTGTCATGCTGGGTATCCTTCTCGGTACCTATTGGGCAGTTGCTTCCAACCTCACCGTTGAGCCTGTAGCAAAGCTCACCGAAGGCGGCGGCTTCGCAACTGGTCACCAGCAGATGTTTGGTATCTTCGTTGTTTCCAAGATTGCTAAGAAAATCGGTAACCCCAAGAACTCCCTCGAGAACCTCAAGCTCCCCGGTTTCCTGTCCATCTTCAATGAGAACATGGTTGCAACCGGTGTGCTCATGACCATCTTCTTCGGTACCATCATCACCATCCTTGGTCCGGACCTCATGCATCAGATTGATAAGGGCTTCGGTGCCAAGCAGAACTTCGCATTCTACATCCTTGAGAAGTCCTTGAACTTCGCCGTTTACCTCACTATCCTGCAGCTTGGTGTTCGTACCTTCGTCTCCGAGCTCACCAACTCTTTCCAGGGTATTTCCGAGAAGCTCCTGCCGGGCTCTGTGCCCGCCGTGGACTGCGCCGCTACTTACGGCTTCGGTCATCCCAACGCTGTGACCTTCGGCTTCCTCTTCGGCGCTTTCGGCCAGTTCCTGGCTATCATGGGCCTGATTGTCTTTGACAGCCCGATTCTCATTATCTCCGGGTTCGTGCCCTTGTTCTTCGATAACGCAACCTTCGCAGTCTTTGCCAACCGTCTGGGCGGTATCCGCGCTGCGGCTATCATTCCTTTCTGCTCCGGTATCATTCAGGTGCTGGGCGGCGGTTTCGCAGCTTATCACTTCACCACCGGCAACTTCGGCGGCTGGCATGGCAACTTTGACTGGGATGCTGTATGGCCCTTCATCGGCGTCATCATGGAGAACCTGCAGTATATAGGTGTGGCGGCAGTGGTTATCATCCTGCTGGCTATCCCCCAGATCATCTATCGCATGAACAAGGATACTTACTTCGTCATTGCCGAGGATTTCGATAAGTATAAGGAAATCCTGGCCAAGAAGCAGGGCGTGCCTGTGGATCAGGTAGTTATCGACTAAGACCGGCGTAAATTTCCCATAAAATAATATTTTATGGCAGGAATAGGCTGACTTATGGCGAATATGTAGTAGTGGTATTTAGACGGGAGCTGTCCGAGGGCGGCGGCTTCCACAAGATAAAGGAGAGTGCATCAATATGTTAAAGGTTATTGCAGCATGCGGCAGTGGTATGGGTTCTTCCCAGATTATCAAGATGAAGCTTGAGAAAGTCTTCAAGAAGCTGGGCTATGCAGCTGAGATTTATCACACCAATGTGGGTGATGCTAAGTCCCAGGCCAACAACTACGATGTGGTCTTCTGCTCTGAGTCCCTGGTGGGCACCTTCAATGGCAGCAAGGCGACTGTGATTGGGCTGAAGAACCTCCTTTCCGAGGCTGAGATGACGGAGAAGATTCAGGCAGCCAATCTGCCTAAGTAAAATCCAGGTCTTTATGGTGGAGGCCGCCGCTTGCAAGGCGGCGGCCTCTATTATTTTTCGCCCTTTTTAAAGGAAATGTGCGGTGATACTTTTCTTTGGCGCAAAGAAAAGTACCAAAAGGTAAACATGCCGGTGGCATGTTTACGCGAGTCTGCAGTTGATGCCCCACTGGGGCATCAACACATCACGGGCTTTAAGCTCGCGGCGCCCATCCTTGGGCGCTGGGGTTCGGGAGAAATGAGGTTTGTTATGAGAAGTTACTTGTTGGGGTTATATGAGAAGTCTATGCCAGGCACACTCTCCTGGCAGGAAAAACTTGAGGCGGCTAAGGCGGCTGGGTTTGATTATGTGGAGATGAGTATTGACGAGACTGATGCGAAACTGGCTCGTCTTGATATGTCGGAGGCTGAGATTGAGGAAATCAAGGCTGCCATGAAGGAAACTGGGGTGCCTTTTGGCTCTATCTGCCTAAGCGGGCATCGTCGGTTCCCCCTTGGGGCTACCAAGGAGGAGGACAGGAAGCGCAGCTTGGAGATTATGGAGAAGGCCATTATCCTGGCTGCCCGCCTTGGTATCCGCACTATCCAGCTGGCTGGGTATGATGTTTACTATGAGGAAGGCTCCGAGAAGACCCGTGCCGACTTCATCGAAGGACTGAAGAAATCTGCTCTGCTGGCGGCCAAGTATGGGGTGCAGATGGGCTTTGAGACCATGGAGACTCCCTTTATGGACACCACCGAGAAGGCTATGGAGTATGTGAAGCTGGTGGATTCGCCGTACCTTGGTGTGTATCCTGATTCAGGCAATATCACCAATGCCAAGCTGATTTATGGCGGCACGCCCTCCGAGGATCTCATGACGGGCAAGGGCCATCTGGTGGCTGTGCATTTGAAGGAAACTGTGCCCGGCAAGTACCGTGAGATTCCCTTCGGTACCGGCCATGTGGATTTCCAGGCCATTGCCGACACGGCGTTTGCCCTGGGGGTAAGGCGGTTCGTGGGTGAGTTCTGGTACAAGGAAGGGACGGACTGGGCAAAGATTCAGAAGGAAGCTAGCGTGTTCCTTCGCGGATTCTTGGATAAGGCGGACGCTCGTTTTTAAGATTCGGCTGTTCATTTTCTTTGGTGCAAAGAAAACGAACCAAAAGAAAACGCGGCCATGGATTTCATCCATGAAATCCAAAGTCCGCATAACGCCCATCCATGGGCTGAAGGTTGAGGGGCTTTTGGCTGGCATAACTTGATTATAAGGAGTGTATACACAATGAAAGCAACTAAAAAAGTCGTAGGCGAACTGGAAAAATGCTATTCTTTGGCTGTTTTGAAGTATCAGGGGAAGGAGCATTTCCTCTGCGCGGCTGAGAAGCAGAATGCCTGCTATTTGATTTCCCTGGAGGGGGAGATTGAGGATACTGTCTGGGAAGGGCCCGGCGGGGTCATGACCATGATACAGATGCCGGAGGGCGCGCCCGATGGGCAGTTCCTGGCTACCCGGAAGTTTTACTCGCCCAATGACGGCAAAGAGGCTTCCATTATAATATGCACACCGAAAGGCAAGGGTGACTGGGAGGTACGCACACTCTGCACACTTCCTTTTGTGCATCGTTTTGGCATTTTGGAGTCACATGGCAAGCATTATCTCATCGCCTGCGCCATCAAGTCCGATGCAGAGGGACGCGACGACTGGCGTTTCCCCGGCAAGGTCTACGGCGCAGAGCTGCCTGCGGACCTTTCCGCCTACGGTGAGGGCCATGAACTGGAGCTCACGGTGCTGAAGGATGAGCTCTTGAAGAATCACGGCTATTTCCTCCATCGGGACGGCGAGGGGGAGACTTCTGCGATTGTGTCCACGGATAACGGCGTGTTCCGCTTTGCGCCTCCCGCCCAGGAGGGAGCCGAGTGGACGATTGAGACTCTCACCGCCGATGCCGCCAGCGACGGCCTGCTCTTTGACCTGAACGGTGACGGAGTGGAGGAGCTCTGCACCATCGCGCCTTTCCACGGCGATACCGTGAACATCTACCGCAAGGAAGGCAATAGCTATGTGCTGGATTATACCTATCCCGAGAAGCTGGACTTCCTCCATGCCATCTGGGCTGATGTGATAAAAGGGACGCCCTATTGGTTCCTGGGAAACCGTAAGGGGAACAGGGATCTCTTGGCTTTCTCCTACGATAAGGAGAAGGGGTATCAGGCCGAGCAGCTGGATAAGGGATATGGGGCTGCCAATGTGCTCAGTTATCATCTGGGGGAGAAGGATTTGCTCCTGGCGGCAAATAGGGAGACTAATGAGATTGCTCTTTATGAGTTGCACGTTTGAGAATAGGAGGAAATGGTATGCTGGAAGAACTTAAACAGAAAGTCTATGAGGCCAATATGCTTCTGCCGAAGCATCACCTTATCACTTTTACCTGGGGGAATGTCTCAGGGATTGACCGTGAAAAGGGGCTTTTCGTCATCAAACCGTCCGGGGTGGAGTATGACCAGCTGAAGCCCGAGGATATGGTGGTAGTAGACCTGGAGGGCAACAAGGTGGAAGGGGAGCTCAATCCTTCCTCCGACACCGAGACACACCGCATCTTCTACCAGAAATTCAAGAACATCGGCGGCGTGGTGCACACCCATTCCCGCTGGGCCACCATCTTTGCCCAGGCCGGGCAGGGCGTGCGCGCCTATGGCACCACCCAGGGTGACTATTTCTACGGGGAGATTCCCTGCACCCGTGACATGACGGAAGAGGAAATCAAGGGCGAGTATGAGTATAACACCGGCGTGGTGGCCGTGGAACGCTTCGAGAAGTACGGTATCAACCCGGACTATGTGCCTGCTGTGCTGGTCAAGAACCACGGCCCCTTCACCTGGGGCACGGACTGCTTCAATGCGGTGCACAATGCGGTGGTGCTGGAGGAAGTGGCCATGATGGCCTTCCATACCCAGATGCTCACCGCTGACCGCGACCCCATGCCCCAGGCTCTCCTGGACAAGCATTTCCTGCGCAAACATGGGCCAAATGCTTACTATGGGCAGAAGAAAAAATAAAGAATAAGCGATTGATTGACCGAACCTTCCCCTTATGGGGGAAGGTTTTGCATTGTATACAAAAATCCCCCCTTGTCAGCCCTATAGCGTGGTGTTAAAATAAACTTGTAAGTGTCACCTTATAATTGAATATCAGACAAGGAATCACCGTCCTCAGCTATGCGATGGCTGTGCTGGTTAATATCTGCTGGTGCTGGGTTTGTTACTCTGGCAGACGGCGTCGCTTGTTTTGTGAAAGATCTGGAATCACTCTGCGTTGTGTTGTAGGCAGAGAGGCATGAAGTGTGGAGACATTGTGCTCAAAGATGTAAGGAACTGGAACAAGACGAAGGGGCGATTACTATGAAAGCTGTACAGCGCGTGATGTTTTTACTGGTTATGGCAGTGGTCCTTGTCGCAGCTTCCCCCGTCTACGCTTCCGGTATCCAGTCTGAGGTACTGTACTACGTAAACATCGAAAGAATAGCAGCCGGTGTGCAGCCTGTAGTTCTTGATGAGAGAATGGGGCAGGGAGCCGCCATCAGAGCAAGTGAAGCACAAGTGAGTTTTGCTCATCTGCGTCCTGACGGTCGGGGAGTAAAATCAGTTATGGGGAATGACAGCTTAAGTTGGTTTGGTGAAAACCTGGCTGTCAGCGAGGTTAAGGATGCGAGAAGGATTGTCAAAGCGTGGATGGGGTCACCTACCCACCGTGCGAACATCCTCGGCCGTCACTATGTGCGCATGGGCGTTGAGTGCGTGCGCGGAGCAGACGGACACTATTATTGGTCACAGCTCTTTGCGGGTGAGTGATTAAAAAAGCCAAATCAAAAAAAATTGTGCATCCATTGAAATTTTTTTTTCAAGGGGAGGCACATACAAGCCGCGATTAAGGTCGCGGCTTTTTTTGTGTGCATTTAGCGTATCCATGTGTGCCGAGCACAGCAGTTATGGCAAGTATAGATAGGACTAAATTCCCAAATTTTCCCTTGGCAAACCTTAATTTTGGGGCTATAATGAGCCTCAAGGTTAGAGAAACATTAGAATTCGTAACTTAGTTGAAACAATTCGTAAATGCTTGTTTGTATGATTTGAGTATTGGAAAAGGAGCAAGGAAAGGCAAATGGGAAGTATCGCTAAGTTCAGGAAGAAGCAAGTTGGTATCCTGGCAGCAGCCGTGATGGCTACAGCTTATATGCCCACGGCGTTCGCAGTTACGGCAACTGATGTGCCGACTGGCGCAAAAAACTTCAAGGGTGGCGTAACCGCAGAGAGCATAACTGATGGGACATCGGAATCTGGAAAAAAACAGCTGAATGTCCAAGTTACCGGTTCTAAAGCCGCTATTGATTGGGATACATTTAATATCGGCAATAATGCTGAGGTTAATTTTAAAGGCAGCGGCAAGAGCTGGATGGTACTGAACCGTGTGCCTAATGGTCCTAAGTCAGAAATTGAAGGTGCCTTGAGAGCTATGGATGCTGCCGGCAATCGGGCTGGCACAGTTTTCTTGGTAAACCCCGCAGGTATTACTTTTGCTGCAGGCGCTAGTG
>CAJOIN010000105.1 GCA_905234515.1 uncultured Selenomonas sp. | reverse complement strand
GTCACTGTCACGAAGGTACCGTTCTTCTGGGACCAATCCTTCCTGGCTTTTTCCAGCTCTTCCTTGGTCTTCTGCAGCTCATCCCTGATTTTGGCCGCCTGCTCGTAGGCCTGGGTCTTGATGGCCTCGTCCTTCTGTTTTTCCAGGCTGTCCAGCCTTTCCTCTATATCCTTAAGAGACTGGGGCGCAGCCACTGTGCCCATGCGCACCTTGGCCGCCGCCTCATCCATCACGTCAATGGCCTTGTCTGGCAGGAAACGGTCAGAGATATAGCGGGAACTTAGCCTTACTGCTGCTTCCAGGGCATCATCGAGGATAACAGCCCTGTGGAACTTTTCGTAGTGCCCCCTGAGGCCCTTCAATATGGCCTCCGTATCCTCCAGAGAAGGCTCCTCCACCACTACCGTCTGGAAGCGGCGGGAAAGGGCGGCATCCTTTTCCAGATACTTCTTGTATTCGGTCAGGGTCGTGGCGCCTATGACCTGTATCACCCCGCGGGAGAGAGCAGGCTTCAGGATATTGGCAGCATCCAATGCCCCTTCTGCCGCTCCTGCCCCCACCAGGGTATGCAGCTCATCAATAAAGAGGATGATATTGCCGGCCCGCTGAATCTCGTCAATCACGCCCTTCAGACGCTCCTCGAACTCGCCGCGGAACTTTGCTCCCGCCACCAGGGACGCCATGGAAAGGGAGATTACCTCCTTTTCCTGCAGCATGAAAGGCACTGTGCCATCCACAATGCGCTGGGCCAGTCCCTCGGCAATGGCAGTCTTGCCCACCCCCGGCTCCCCCAGGAGCACCGGATTGTTCTTGGTGCGGCGCGAGAGTATCTGCACCACTCGGGAGATTTCCTTCTGGCGCCCGATAACCGGGTCCAGTTCCTGGCCTGCCGCCAGCTTGTTAAGATTCCTGCCGTACTTGTTCAGTAAAGGCGTAGCGCCTCTTCTCTCCGCAGCTTCGCCAGGGTTCTCCTTATAGTCACCCTTGGCCTCCAGCAAAGAGAATACCTCATTTAAAGCATCGTGAATCTCAATGCCGAAATGCTCCACCAGCTCCACGGCGGCGCCGCCGCCATCCTCCAGCAGGCTGATAAGGATATGCTCCGTGTCAATCACCGAAGCCCCCAGCCTCTCAGCTTCCTCCACCGCCGCCTCCATGACCCGCTTGGCCCTTGGGGTGTAGTAAGGATTGTCCGAGGGATACTGCTGCTCGGCAGCGGTCAGGCGGCGCAGCTCCGATAAGGCATGGTCATAATCCATGCCCAGATTCATCAGGGCCTGGGCCGCCAGCCCATTTTTCTCATGCAGGAGCCCCAGCAGCAGGTGCTCCGTGCCTATATAATCCCGGCGCAGCTCATGGGCCAGATACTGGCCGTAGCGTACCGCCCGGACAGCTGTCTCGGTAAATTCCTTGCGATTCTTGTCGCTCATGAGATGCCTCCTTCACGTACTTGGGTATCAGTTTTCCTCCTGCCCGTGGACCAGGGCCTTGCGCACCTGCTCCGCCCGCAGGCGGTCTATCTCGTTTTTGGACATATTTTCGTTCTCTGCCAGATTCTGCAGGAAGCTGGCCCGGCTGGCCAGCAGAATCTCCCCAAAGCTTTCCGGCGCCGCCTCACTGATAAGACGGAGATTCACTCCCAGCCTCACCCAGGACAGGAGCTCCAAGGTTTCCTTCTCCGTCAGCAGACGGGCATAGCGCAAAGTGCCATAGGCGCGCCAGACCTCATCCTCCAGCCTGTCCTTCATGTAAAGTGCCAAAGCCTTGCGGGCCTTGCGCTCGTGGGCGAT
The DNA here is from genome assembly GCA_905234515.1 of uncultured Selenomonas sp. Taxonomy (GTDB): domain Bacteria; phylum Bacillota; class Negativicutes; order Selenomonadales; family Selenomonadaceae; genus Selenomonas_B. Next base: position 4,502 of record CAJOIN010000105.1, on the reverse strand, counting down.
GATTTCCTTCACCGCGCTCTTCAGATTATCCACCAAAGCCTTTTCTGAAAAGCCCAAAGTCAGCTGGTTGGTGAGTTCATACAGACAGCCATAGTTTTCCTGGCCGTCACTGTAGCGGCTATGAATGGCCAGGCCCAGCTGGGGAGCAATGCTCTCCACATTGCCTATGTTTTTGGTAAGGACAAGCCCGGGCAAATGCAAAAGCACCGTAGCCCTCAAGCCTGTGCCAAGATTGGTGGGCACTGCCGTCAGATAGCCCATCTTCTCGTCAAAGGCAATATCCAGCTGGGACTCGATGATATCATCCACCTGCAAAGCCTTTTCCAGGGGCGTGTCCAAATCAAAGCCCGGGGCCAGGCACTGAATGCGCAGATGGTCGTCCTCATTCACCATGAGGCTTATCTCGCCACCTGCAGCCAGCAGCACCTCCCGGTGCTGGGGCTTTTTAGCCAGGGCAGAGGTGGCCAGACGCTTTTCCACCAGCACACGGCGCTCAAGAGGCGTAAGCTCTTCCATACTCAGGGCTTCAAAATCCTCCCCAAGTCCCTGGGCCACACTGGGCATGACCTGCTCTATCTGGGTACGCACTGACAAAAGCTGGGCAAAATCCGCCCTGTTAGGGAAGGGAAATTGCTTCAGATTTCTGGCCAGCCTTACCCGGCTCATCAGCACCACATCGCTCTCGCCGCCCTTGCCGGAAAGCCAGCTAAGGCTTTTGCCCTTCAAGGCCTCCTCCTTAGTCATCAACCTCGCCCCCTTCCCTGGCAGCCAGTTCCTTTTCCAGGCTCCGCACCTGGTCACGGAGCTTGGCCGCCTCCTCATATTCCTCCTGGGCCACCTTTTCCTTGAGCTCAGCGCGCAGCAGCTTTATCTCCTGCTTCAGCTCCAGAGTGCCGCCACTGCGGCGGGGTATCTTGCCGCTGTGGGTACTGGTGCCATGGATACGGCGCAAAAGGGGCTCCATCTGACGGCGGAAGGTTCCGTAGCACACACTGCAGCCAATCTTGCCGGTCTGCTGGAAATCAGCATAAGTCATGCCGCAGTTAGGACAGGTGAGCGCCAAAGGCTCCTCCCCGCCTTCCCTGGGCTTTTTCTCCTGCTCGGCCGGCTGGCTGAACATGCCCCGCAAAAAATCATCCACAGACATATTCTTGCGGGGCTGGCTTTCAGGCGCATACTGGCCATAGCCTGCAGCGCACTTTTCGCAAAGATTCTTCTCTATACGGCCCTCGGGGCCAATCTGCACAATATGGACTACCGCTTCGTGGCGGCCGCAATCATCACATAACATATTCACCACTCACTTTCTTGCTGGTCTGTGGAGGCGTTTAGCTAAAATTTTCCAAGGTCAGCAGCATGACCTTCAGCAGCCTTACTCTTTCCTTGTCGCTCAAAGTTGCTGAATTAAAGGCCTCGCTGATAACCTGCATGAGCAGCGCCCCTTCCCTGGTGGACACCATATCATGCTCGTGAAGATACTGTACCATGGCCTGCATGGACTTTTCGTCAGTATCTTCATCAATATCATCCAGCATCTGCTGATAAATAATGCTCTTCATGGGTACCTGCACAATGCGGATATACCCCCCCAGGCCGCGGCGGGACTCTACCATAAATCCCTTGTCCTGGGTGAAACGGGTCGAAAGCACATAGCTGATTTGTGAGGGAGCGCAGGAAATAGCGTCGGCAATATCGGTACGCCTCAGCTCAACCTTGCCGTCTTCCTTGGTTGCCAGCTGACGGAGGATATACGCCTCTATCAAATCCGCAATGTTGCTCATAAATACCACCTTCTATTTCTCATTGACCAATTGACTAATCTTTATAACTATTATATTTGTTTTTTTGACTTTTGGCAAGCAGAGAGATGTTGTCTTTCCCGCCCCCAGATGCTAAAATACTATTGTTTTATGTCGCTATTCATCTCCGTATATTTAAGGAAGTGCTTTCATTTGGCAGAACTACTCTCCAGCCCGGCCAGCGCCTTTGCCATGCTGGGCACCTTTGCAGCTTTAGGCGGCTGCCTCTATATTCGTAAAATCAAGTTGAGCATACGGATGCTGGTGTATGTGGCCCTGATGCTGGCCCTCACCATCATCCTGCAGCAGCTCAGCATCTTCCACCTGCCCCAGGGAGGCAATATTACCCTTGGCTCCATGGTGCCCCTGCTGCTCATTGCCTGGCGCTTCGGCCCGGGAGTGGGTGCCATGGCGGGCTTTCTTTACGGACTTATCAATATCCTGCAGGACCCCTTCATTCTCCACCCGGTGCAGGTACTTTTCGACTATCCCCTGCCCATTATGGCCATGGGCCTGGCAGGCTTTTTCCCCAAGCACATTTTTCTGGGCACCGCCCTGGCATTTGCAACGCGTTTCCTCTGCCATTTCATTTCCGGCATTGTCTTTTTCGCCTCTTATGCTCCGGAGGGCATGTCACCTATTCTCTACTCCCTTACCGTCAATGCCTCCCTCATTGTGCCGGAGCTTATCATCTGCTGCCTCATCCTGAAATATCTTCCTACGGATAAAATCGTCGCCAACATGGCATCAGGCATTAATTAATCTCCACACCAGAAAACATAGAAAAGGATTTGAGCATGATGAATATACGCAAACTGACTCCAACAATCACAGCCCTTGCCCTGATGGGCCTCCTCCTCACCGGCTGCGGCACAGAACAATCATCACCTTCTGAGCCAGCTCCACAGGAAACGCCCAATGCCACTGAAGAAACACAGGCAGCAGCGCCTAACTATATCACAGCTGCAGAGGATTTCAGCAATCTGCAGCTGGATGATCCCTCCCTGCCCGTATATGATAAGCTTACCCTGAGCGAGCGCCGCCAGCAGGGCCTGCCCACTGCACTGCCCCAGATAACCCCATACAAGGCTAAGAAGGTTGCCTACCTTACCTTTGACGATGGGCCGGACGATAACAACACCGCTGCTATCCTTGACATCCTGAAGGAAGAAAATGTCAAGGCTACCTTCTATGTGCTTGGCAAGAATGTGGCCACCTATCCCGCCGTGGCCAAGCGCATCTTTGACGAAGGCCACGCCCTGGGCAACCATAGCTACAGCCATGACTATGACAGGCTATATCCCAATGTAAACAATTTCATAGCAGAAATGGAAAAGACTGATGAAATCATCCGTGACCTCATTGGCGTGCGCCCCCTTATCATCCGCGCCCCCGGAGGCCGCATGAGCCATTTCAACCAGGAATACCTGACGGCCCTGGCCAATAACGGCTATGTAGAGCATGACTGGAACGTAAGCTCCGCCGACACTGCTCCCAACCATCCCGTAGCCCAGGACTTCGTAGACAACATCCAGTACCAGTCCGTCATGGACAGCGCCATCATCCTCATGCACTGCTCCGCCGGCCATGAAGAGACCGTAAAAGCCCTGCCAAAAATCATCCAGGTGCTCAAAGAGCAAGGATACTCCTTCGGCGTAATAACCCCCATGACACCTCAGCCCTGGTAAGCAGCAAAACTGAAAAAAGCCATAGCTTTATGCGCTTAGCACACTGCCCCCCATAAGCCAACGCCATTGCGGGCGTTGGCTTATGGGGGGCAGTATTGCACTTAAGGCGCAAAGTCAGCCTTTTATTCTCCGTGATATGAGTTTCCCCCAAGGGGGCCGGGCCATACTGATTGCCCTGTCAGCTTCAAAAAAAATCGTCATCCCCGCCATCAAAGTCATCGAAAAAGCCGTCGTCCCCATCACCGTCATAGCTATCATAATCACCGTCATCATCATAGCCATCATCGTCGTAACTGTCATCCCCATAATCATCCTGGTCATCATAGTCAGTGTCGTAGCTATCATCCTCTTCGTAATCCAGCCCATCGCCAAGGCGTTCTTCCATAAGCCCTTCATCATCAGCCTCATACTCGTTGATGATGGTCTCGTTATGGTTGATCACAGTCTCCTGATGAGACGAACTGCCGAACAAATTCCACAAAAAACCGCCAATAGCTGTCCCCGCCAGGAAATGCCAAAACCCGCCGCCACTGCTCTGACGCTGCTCTACCGGCTCATGCCTCGCGGCCTCACTCTGCAGCCTCTGCGTCTCTGCTGGCCGATAGGGTCTATTGTAAGTGACCTTAGGCCTCACAGCAGCCTTTTCTTCCACGGCCTCTCCACAGTTGCCACAAAACTTCGCCCCCTCCTTGAGAGGTTCCCCGCAATTTGTGCAAAATCTCCCCATTTCCAATGCCTTCTTCCCTTGTAATTCAGATCATATTTTACCTATTCTCTCAAGACATCACCAATACCTTCATTTAACCTGTCAATAATTTACATTTCCTTTTGTGTTACATAAGCCTTTTTTCAACTCCCTAACAGTGATAAAATATAGCCTGTCGTTAATCTGACAATAATATCTGACAAGGAGACGTATTACCTGTGAAAAAGCCATTACATTCCATTTTTATGCTCGTTGCGCTACTGCTTTTGCAGGCACAGCTGGTGTTAGCTGCGCCGCCAGCCATTACTG
>CAJOIN010000104.1:1970-9306 GCA_905234515.1 uncultured Selenomonas sp. | reverse complement strand
AATGCAATCGAAAGGAAACGAACTCATGAATACTCGAATGACATTTGCGTGGGCCGTCGCGGGTGTGGTGATGCTCGGCTTGGTTGGGTGCGATGGCCCTGGCTTGACGAAGTATTATGCCAGACGGGATGTCGAGGCGCATTTTGTCGCAATGGAAGAGCGCGGCGATGTCGCAATGACGACGGATGGCGATGGGTACATGGACGCGGCGCTGGAACACAAGATGCCGAGTTGGAGACTTGCGCCGCCTGCGACAGTTGGTGATGCCCTGGAGTTTTTCGAGGTTTGCGCATTGAATTGCCTTTGCAAGAATGGGCATGACGGCAAAGGTCGCATAAAGGTTGTCGCTTGTGTAGGGAAAGAACTGCTTGAACGTCCTGTGCCGTCCATGAAGGCCGAGCAGATTACCGTAAGGGATGCTTTACGGCGCTTGTGTGAAAGTGTTGGATGTAGATTCAAAGTAGATTCGGCGAAGCGAACGATCACGATTACCGAAAAGCAGGCCGGTGACATGGAGAATGTCTAAAAGGAGTCAAGCATGTGGCCATTTGGTAAGATTGAGTGGAAGACAGTTAAAATGCCATTGTCGTTCTTGGATGCCCCGTCTGCGGCAGAGAGCATGACACTCGATTTTGAGGCGGTCGGGAATCCGGATGGACCGTGCAGGTTCTTTTTCGCAATATATTCGTATCCCGGAGGAGAAGCTTCTTTTGAAGATTATGAAAAACTGCGCAAGATGCTTCGGGGAGTTGAAGGTGCTCATGTTGATGTAGAGCTTAAGTTTAGAAATGGAGTGCTAAGGGACTTTAAGATGACACCAGGGGCATTGGCAGTGGCAACAGGGTGTGATGCTTGCAGGCATTTGGAGCTTGTTGGTTGGGGAATAAATGAGAAAAGCGCGAAGGGAGGGAACTTCATGAAAGGAGCGGAAGCATGAAGACTGGGTCGAAAGACTTTTCGGTGAAGAAGTCTCGCTTACGTAAGCATCTTCATAGGGTTATAGACTTGTTCTGTGAAATTGTGCGTGAATTGGCGCGTTGGTTTTGGAGGATTGTTGACTTTTTTCTATCTATTCTGCCTTGATAAAATGCAATTGAAAGAAAAGAACTCATGAATACTAGAAAGATATTTGCGCGGGCCGTCGTGGGAAGGTTTTTGGACAGAATTAACAAGATTAACAGGATTGAGAAGGGAGCGGAAGGATGAAGAAGTTTCTGATGTTGCTTGCGGTCTCCTATATCCCGGGGCTATTGCTATTGTTTGGCGAATGGCCTGAGGCAGCGTGGGATGCATTGTGGGTTATCGTCATAAGCATTCTGCTCGTGCCATATTTTACGGCGTGGGCGGTCATAGGTCCGCTCTGTGATGTTATGGGATGGCTGTATATTGCGGACGAGTGGCAGAAGTTTATATACGTTGTTTCCTACATTTTGTACATCGCCGTCGGGCTTGTGTTCCTGATGGTGGATGAACGACGAGCGCGATGGACGGCCTTTGCTTTCTATGTTGTGCTGGTGCTGCTTTCAATCTATGGCCTCCACGCCTGGTTTTGGCATAACATGGAATGAATCAAATTTCAAGAAAGGAACAAACTCATGAATACGCGAAAGATGTTTGCGCGGGGTGACGCGGGAAGGTCTTTAGACAGGATTAACAAGATTAACAGGATTGAGAAAGGTGCGGGAGCATGAAGAAGGAAACCCTGTTTGCTGTGTTTGTTGCGGTTCTGTCGATGTATTCGTTGGCGGGTGATGTGAAAGTTGTCAATCGCCCAATTCGAATGACGACGGTTTGTGGCGACCCCGAGCATGGCGAAGACATGGAGTCACCACCGGAATCGCCGCCCGAAAATTCAGATGTCCGGAATGTTGTCAGGCAACCATCCTCCATCAACGTACTTTATTGGCTGCGAGAGCAACAAGCGGACGACGGCGGCTGGGGTGATGTCGCAGGCGAAAGAGTCGCCGTGACTTCGCTTGCAATACTCGCGTTTCTTAATAGCGGCGAATATCCAGGCAGCTATAGTTGCCATAAATTCGGAGAGTCCGTTCATCCAGTTGTGAAGGCATACGAGTTTCTGTCGCGATGCGACCAATTGAAAAAGGCGGATGTAAAGGCCATACATCACGGCGAGTCAATGCTCAATTTGCCGCTGGCAGCGTTTGCGCTTACCGAGACTTACGGCATTACCAAAAACCCGAATGCAAAAGAATCGGCGCAGCAGTTGTTGCCACGGATAGTTGCGTGCGACTATGATGCGAAAGATGGCGAAAGCCGTGATTTGGCAATGTGGTCGGCTCTCGCATTGCGTGCGGCAAAATATGCTCGAATCGAAGTCGATGGACGCGACGAAAGCCTGGTGCGTCTGGAGAAAGCCCTATCGCAATTCGACCATGCGACCTTGGGGTATTATGGCGATTTGCGGAGATTTCGGGCTGCCTATAGGCGATGCGCCGCAAAAAATGACATGGATGCATGGGCTGAATGGAAGAAAGGAATTCGCAAGACATTTAGAGACTCTTTCGTTGAAACAGGGAAGGCTTCGGATGGGATTCGTTTGGGATATTGCAAGTTCCCTTCTGAAAGCCCTGAATCGACTGGCCTTGGCGCGGTTGCAGATTCGGCACTTTTCGTTATGAAGGACGAAATAGGCGGCAATGGACGGCGCAATCTGCCGTTTGACGACAATTCGCCAGGCGCCGTCTCGACGAATCGAATGGAGTGCATCGCGGTGGAAGTTGATATTTGACAATACAAAGGGCTGGCGAAATGAATATGCGAAAGATGTTTGCGCGGGGATGGGGATCTTAATCCTGTAAATCCTGTCTAAAACAAAACAAAGCTTAAAGGAAGGGAGAAAAAGATGAAAAAGATAATTACTGCCGTTGTTGGCTTGATGCTGCTGGGCGGATGCAAGATGAAGGAGTTTTCTTCGTCGCCGTTCTACGAAGGAAGCGAAGTGAAGTTCACTGGTGCGGTCGAGGATCGCGTGAACCTGTGGCCGCTCGCGTACTACCGCGAGCCCGTCGGGTCGCTCGCGTGGCCGCTCATCTCATGGGGTGACGACCACCTTGCGCTCCGTCCGTTCTACTCGCAGTACAAGCAAAGCGGTGACGACTACGACGAGTTCAATTTCCTCTGGCCGGTCTCGCAGTTCGACACGAGGCACAGGGACTATCGCGTGTTCCCGCTTTTCTGGGGAAGGAGCTATAGCGACAAGCCATATTTCTGCCTCTTCCCGGCCGTGTGGTGGAACAGGGAGTTCGCGGGCGTGTTCCCGATCTTCTGGGATAACGAAAACAATGAAGGGCACGGCGGCTTCTGCGTCTTCCCGCTTTACTGGGCGGAGTGGAAGAAAAACGACTTCTTGCAGCATAGGAAAAGGCTCCTTTCTATTCTTTGGCCCAAACCTGCATAAAGGCCTGCTGGGTCTGCAGGGCAATGCCCCGGAAGATACCCCGCTCAATGGGGCAATCCCCATAGTCCCGTCCCACTCCCAGGACGATATAAGTCTCATCGGCCCGGCGGTTCCGGGTGGGGTCAAAGCCCAGCCAGCGGCCCTCCTGCCAGATTTCCGCCCAGGCATGGGTAGCTCCCTCCCCCTGGGGCAGACCGCAGACATAGCGGGCAGGGATGCCTGCCAACCGGGTCAGGGCCAGGAAGATATGGGCAAAATCCTGGCAGACCCCCTTGCCCTGACTGAAAGCCTCGGCTGCGGTGGTGCTGATATTCGTGGAACCGGGCAGATATTCCAGGCGCTTATGAATGGCCGCAGCAATAGTATCGGCCTTTTCCTCCGGGGTGCCTGTCAGGGACAAGTCCTGGAGAAAAGCTTCCATTTCCACCGAAGACCTGGTCAGAGCCGAAGGATAACGGCAGCAGGGCGGGCAGTCAGTCCATTTCCTTTGACTGTCATCCCGACGGATAAGGCCGCTGACCTGATAGGAAAGCTCAGAATGAGCTTCGGACAGCCAGCCCGCCAGGGTAGTATTGCCAAAGGAATCCCTGCCCTCTGACAGGTGCAGGCTCTCAGGCAAAACCTGCAGGGCCAGGGAGAGGATTTCCTGTCCCGGGGCTCTGCGGGGCAGGCAACGGAGCAGGAAGGCATGGTCTGTCACCGGCTGGGAAAAGGCCAGCTGGCAGGAAAACTGAAAATTAAGCTCTCGCATGGGAACTCCTCCTGGCATTAAAACCTAAACAAAGCTTCGGCAGCCTCCTGCATTTCTTTATGAGAAACACTAAGGTCTTCCCCCTGCTCCAGACGGTATTTCTGAGCCTGCAGCAGGGATAAGGCCGCAGGATTCAAAGTAGAGGGCAGGCTGGTCCTAGCCGTATAGGCCATAAGCTTTTGCAAATCCTTAAGCAAGGACTCCTCGGGATAGCCGAAGCAGAGATACAGGGAAATGCGCTCGACGCAGGCGCCGCATTTGATCAAATCCCGGATGCCCTGGTCTTCAATGTAGATGTCGCAGCGCCCCGCAAAGGCCATAAGCAAATCGCAGACCTTCTGGAAGCCCAGCCAGGGATTGGTGGTGATGGCCGCCTTGTCTATGGCATAGACGGTCATCTGCAGATAGGACAGGGTATCGCTGCCAATGGTCTCCCTAAGCACCATGCCATCCCCCAGCATAATCTCGGCAGCAGAACGGATGGAATCAGGATTCTTCTTGCTGAATACATAGGAGCGCATAAAATGGTAATGACTCTTATAAATGCAAGGGATTTCCAGGCTATAGCAGAATTCCTGGTAGTCAAAGGCCAGGCCGTCCAGCATGGTGTCGTACCACTCCGCCAGATACCGCAGGGTGGCATCCACCCGGGCAGCATAGCGCCCCAGCCAGAAGAGATTGTTTACTTTAGTCATAGAGATGTAGTTATCCATGTATCCTTGAAGCCTCCTCCCTGAGAAGAATTGACTACGAAACTGTCTGGATTACGGGAAAAACGGGTGAGGCCGCTGGGCCAGACCTTTACCTTGTCCCCAGTCAGGACGAAGGCCCTCAGGTCCGCCTTGCGCATGACCTGCTCCCCCTCCTCCCAAATAGGCAAATCCTGGAAGTCGATGACTGTCTGGGCGATAAAGCGCCGGGGCTCCCGCCTGACAGCGTCCTTGAGTTTTTCCAACTCCTCGGGGGAAAGATTTTCCCCGAAAATCACCCCATAGCCTCCTGCTTCCGCCACATCCTTGATAACCAGCCGGCCTATATTATCCAAAGTATAGGCCATGTCCTCCTGGTAGAAGGGCAGATAGGTGGGGGCATTATGCAGAATGGGCTCTTCCCCCAGATAATAGGAAATCATCTTGGGCACGAAGTAATAGATGCCCTTGTCATCCGCCACCCCGTTGCCAGGGGCATTGAGGATGGCCACATTCCCCGCCCGGTAGGCGTCCATGAGATTCGGCACGCCAATCAAGGAAGATGGTTCAAAGCAGAGGGGATCCAAATACTCATCGCTCACCCGGCGGTAGATGGCCCCCACCTTCACCGGGGCCCGGCTGGCCCGGTAGTAGAGCACTCCCTGCTCCACGAAGAGGTCGGCACTTTCCGCCAGCACGGAACCTGACTGCTCCGCCAAGTAGGAATGCTCGAAATAGGCGGCATTGTAGCGGCCCGGGGTGAAGATGACATTGATCCCCCCGGTGTTCACCTCATCCATGACCTGCTTCAGCAAGGCCCCGTAATCCCTATTGTCCCGTATATTGTTGTTGCGGAAGGTATCGGGGCTGCAGTTGCGGCAGAGGGTGCGGGCAATCAGGGGATAGGAAGCCCCGGAGGGAATGCGCAGATTGTCCTCCAACACATACCAGATGCCGTCCTTCCCCAGCACCAGGTCGATGCCGGAAATATGACTGTAAATGCCCTTGGGGGGCTTTATCCCCTCGCATTCAGCCAGATAGCCCGGGGAGCGGAAGACGAAATCCTCGGGGATGATGCCGTCTTTCAGTATTTTCTTTTCTCCATAGATATCCGTCAGAAAGCGGTTCAAGGCCGTAACCCGCTGGCTAAGGCCCCTTTCCAGCATATCGAAATCCCCGGCCTCAATCTGGCGGGGAATGGGGTCGAAGGGGAACAGGCGCTCGTTGAACTTGCCATCCTTGTAAATACCAAATTTTACGCCATAGCGGGCAAGCTGCTCATTGACCTGATCCTTTTGCATCAGCAGGTCCTGCATGGAGTCCACATCCTTTCAGGGTGGGAATATAGATGATGAATAACATATTTTGGCAAGAAAAAAGGCGTCTGCAGGCAGGGGCAAAAAGCCCTGACTGCAGGACTAGAGAGACCGTCAAAGGAGCAAAAAAGCCCCAATAAACCTAGCAAGGTTTATTGGGGCCACACTGCCTCTCTATCGTGTTTACAGTATAACAAACGCTCAAAAAATTTGTCAACAATTTATCTTGTCCATTTGTGTATACATTTTGCCATGGACTTTTCGATTTGCCCCAACGAACGCGAGCCCGCCCAATACGTCATCCTAAGGAGCCTGACAACTTCATTGATGTCTATCTTCTCCGAACCCTCAACAATTCTATAAAGCATATCTGCCATCTTGATCTGCGCTTCAGCGCCCTCCCTCTTGACTGACCTCTTTTTCATCCACAGTTCCATGACCTAAAGAAACTTCAGTAACACTACATAACGATGCCCGGTCTTTCATAGTCGTACTGGCCAGCCCCAGCAAAACCACAGTCAGGCTTATCCCCAGTCCTATGAAAATCGGCGATATATCCGTGTGCAGAAGTCCTGCAATTATGGCGGCCCCCAAGGACAAAACCATGGAAGCCAGGGCCCACTTAGGCGACAGGGCTTTAGGCTTAAAGATAGCCAGGGTCAAAGGCATGAAAACACCGCAGCCTCTCAGAGCCATGGAAAGATAATTCCAAAACAAAATCTGTGAATCCCTATGGGATATGGCAATATACATGGCCGCCAGGATGGCCCCCACCACCGAAAGCCGCATCAGGGCCAGCTTCCCCTGCTCTGACTTTATTTTCAGCAAGGGCTCCAGCATATCTCTGGCCACCATGGTGCCTACCCCCAAAGACAAGCCCGCAATGGAGCCGATGATGCCCAGCACAATTCCCCCCAAGGCTGCGCCGCCCATGAGTGGAGACGCATAATGGAGCAGATAGGCCGGCAAGGCCAGCATAGCAGGCAGCTCGGGATGGGCTGCCTGCATATAGATGCCCATCAAGGCGCAGGGCACACCGACGGGAATAGCCACCAGGGAGGCAATGATCAGGCCCACGGCTGCCGTTCTGGGCGTGGCCGCAGAGAAAATCGCCTGTATATAGGTTTGCGTACAAATCATGCCCACCAGTATAGAGGCCACA
>CAJOIN010000104.1:0-1792 GCA_905234515.1 uncultured Selenomonas sp. | reverse complement strand
TCTTCATGCCGCCGAAAAAGGCGTAGAGAATCACCAGCAGAAGCAGAAATCCTGCCGACACAAGATAGGAACATCCGGTCAAGGCTGCCAGCAGGGCGATGCCCGGCAAGGTACTGGCCACTGCGCTGAACAAGATGCCAAGAGAAGTGGCAAAACTGGTAAAACGCCCTGCCCCCTTGCCGTAATTTCCCACCAGATATTGGGAGATGGTTTCCAGGCCTGTATACCTCAGGGGACGGGCATAGATAAGCCCCATCACCAGCAGAGAAAAGCCGATGCCCATGGTAAACCACACAGCTGACAGCCCCACCGAGCCAGCCAGCTGGGCTGTGCCCACTGTCGCACCGCCACCTACGCAGGTCCCGGCAATGCTGCCCACAATCATGGGAATGCCTGCCGACCGGCCCCCAAGGCTGAAGCCCTCCGCCGAATGTACCGACCTGGCTGCATACAAGCCCCCTGCCAGGACCACAAAGATAGTTATAGCCATAACGGCCAAATGGACCCATGAATAATCCAAAACAGCAGCTCAATCCCTTCAAAACTTCAAATTGATATTCTTGACATCAGTAATCAGCATATGCCCCGGAGCATGGGTAATCACGAAATCCGGCTTGGAGCTCATGATGATATTCTGAGGGGTGACGCCACAGGGCCAGAAGACAGGCACTTCTCCTTCCTTGATGGTCACCAGCTCCCCGTAGTCCGGCTTGGACAAATCCTTGATGCCGATGACCTCCGGGGAGCCGATATGCACAGGAGCCCCATGGACCTTGGGCATCTGGCCGGTGATGAGTACCGCCTTGGGCACCAGTTCATAGGGAATGGGCCGCATGGAAACCACCATATTGCCATGGAAGATGCCTGCTGACTGGCAGGGGATATTGGTATTGTACATGGGCACATTCTTGCCTTCCTCAATCTGCCTTACTGGCACATCTGCCTCCAGCAAATCCCCCTCAAAGGAAAAACTGCAGCCAATGAGAAAGCTCACCAGGTCGTCACGCCAGAATTCGGCTACATTTTCATATTCCCCCTTGAGCTCCCCATGCTCATAAATCCTGTATTTGGGAATATCCGTAGCGATATCGCAGTCCTCCGCAATCTGATGCAGGAACCTGTCTCCCGTATTGCTTACCTCCAGCAAGGGGCAGGGACGGGGATTGCGCTGGGCAAACAGCAGGAAATCATAGGCGATATTCCTGGGCAGCGTCACTAGATTGGCCTGGGCATAGCCCTTGCACATACCAGAGGTCTGGCCTTTCAGCTGCCCCTGCCTTATCATGAGCCTCACATCGTAAGGCCTAGCCGTCATCATATCCATAATAATCATCCCTTCCACAAAGTTCAAGGGTCTCTCCCATCAACCCCTAAGGATTTCTTCCAGATGTTCTTCCAGATAACCTGTATCTATCTCCCCCTGCTGGAATGCTTTAGAGGATAGCAGCTTCTCATGGAGGCCTATGGTGGTCTTTACCCCTTCAATCCTGAAAGCAGCCAGGGCCTCCAGCATCCTTGCCACCGCCTCCTCTCTGGTGGATGCCCAGGCTATCACCTTGGCTATCATGGAGTCATAAAAGGGCGTTATGACACAGTTCTCATAAACGGCACTGTCCACCCGAATATTCTCCCCCCTGGGCGGGCGGTACGCCGTGACCTGCCCGGGACAGGGAATGAAGCCATGCCTGTAATCCTCTGCATTGATACGGCATTCTATGGCCCAGCCTTTCAATCTTATGTCCTGCTGCCGCCAGGGCAGCCGACTGCCCCCCGCTATGAGCAGCTGGGTCTT
>CAJOIN010000103.1 GCA_905234515.1 uncultured Selenomonas sp. | reverse complement strand
CTTATTACGGAGCAGGGGCTCAGGGAGGAAGTCTCCCTGATGGAGGAGCTGGATGACCTTCATGAGCCCACCATGTGCATAGCTGAGGCTCAACAGCTGGCAGCGGAGCTTTACGGTGCCGGGCAGGCGTATTTTTGCATTAACGGCACTACCGGAGCCATCCAGGCCATGTTGATGGGAACCCTGTCTCCGGGAGAGACGGTGCTGGTACCCAGAAATGCCCACCGCTCCATTATTGGGGGGCTGATACTTTGCGGCGCAAGGCCTGTTTATTTGCAGCCTGAGGTGGAGGAAAGGCTGGGCATCCCCTTGGGGATCGGGCTGCCTGACTTGCAGCGGGCGGTGGCGGACCATCCCGAGGCACGGGCCGTGATACTTGTTTACCCCACCTATTATGGTGTGACAATGGATTTAAGGGCTGTGGCAGATTATGTGCACAGCCGGGGCATGCTTTTGCTGGTAGATGAGGCTCATGGGCCTCATCTTCCTTTTTCTGGGGAGCTGCCTGAGGAGGCAGTGGCGGCGGGAGCAGATTTGGCCGCCACCAGTACCCACAAGATCCTGGGCTCCATGACCCAGACTTCCATGCTGCTGCTGGCCTCCCTGGATATTGCCCGCCTGCAGATGGCAGAGCAGGGCAGGGAGCTGGTAGGACGGGCTGTGGCACTGTCTGAGGATTTGCGGCATAAGATCAATGAAATAGACGGCCTTTGGTCACCAGGGGCTGAGGACTTTGCTGCCCCGGGAGGCTGTGGGCTGGACCTTACCAAGGTCACGGTGCAGGTGAAGGCGCTGGGCCTTTCCGGCCCGGAGGCCGAGCAGTACTTGCGCTATGAGCAAAAGATACAATGCGAGCTGTCCGATGCCTGGAACCTGCTCTTTATCATTTCCTATGCGGATACGGAGAGGGAATGCGCAAGGCTATTGGAGGCTTTAAGGGCCTTGAAGGATTATGCAGCCTGCAGGGCGAAGTTTTCAGTGCAGGAGGCATTGCCCCCTAAGGCGGCTCTTTGTGAGGCAGGGGAACTTACCCCCAGGGAGGCGTTCTTTGCTGCCAAGGAGCAGGTGCCCTTTGAAGCCTCTGTGGGCAGGATTGCGGCAGAGCAGGTGATGTTCTATCCTCCCGGGGTGCCTTTGCTGGTGCCAGGGGAGCGTATCAGCCGGGAAATGCTGGACTATATCAAAGGTCAGCAGGCTCTGGGCATTAAAGTGGTGGGGCCGGAGGATACGGCCTTGAAAAACCTGAAGGTGGTAAAAAACTAATGGCTAAGGGAAAACTTATTATCATAGAGGCCGGGGACGGCTCAGGCAAGGCTACCCAGACCAAGGCCCTCTACGAACATTTGCTTCGTGACGGTCAGAAGGTCCATAAGGTGGAGTTTCCCGACTATGAGGCGGATGGCTCCATGCTGGTGCGCATGTATCTGCGGGGAGACTTCGGCGGCCATGCAGAGGATGTGAATGCCTATGCGGCCTCCACCTTTTTTGCAGCTGACCGCTATGCCTCCTACCGCACGAAATGGCAGAAATATTATGAGGCGGGAGATATCATCCTGGCAGACCGCTATACCACTTCCAATATGGTGCACCAGGCGGTAAAGCTCATAAACCCGGAGGAGCGGGAGGCTTTCCTGGACTGGCTCTGGGATTATGAGTTCAAGAAGCTGGGCCTGCCGGTGCCGGATTTGGTGATTTTCCTGGATATGGAGCCCGAGGCGGCAGACAGGCTGATTGCCCAGCGGGCTGCTGTCACCGGCCAGTCTGATATCCATGAAAAGGATAAGGCTTATTTGCACAGGTGCCATGGGGCTTATCTGGAGCTGGCGGTCAAGTACGGCTGGGTAAAGGTGAAGTGCAGTGAAGAGGGGGCGCCCCTTCCCGTTGAGGATATTCATGCTAAGGTTTATGAGGCAGTGCAGAAGCTGCTGAAAGATTGATTTAAGGAGCAATAAATTGATAAAGGAAGTATTGGTGGTAGAGGGCAAGATGGATGTGGTGGCCATCGATAAGGCAGTGGAAGCTGACTGCATCATCACTGAGGGGTTTAACCTCAAGCCCGCTGCCCTGAAGAGCATCGAGCAGGCCTACAAGAAGCGGGGCATCATTATCTTGACGGACCCGGATTCTGCCGGGGAGCGCATCAGGAAATACCTTACCAAGCGTTTCCCAGAGGCAAAGCATGCCTTTGTGCCTGTGGAGGAAGCCACTGCCAATGACGATATCGGCATTGAGCAGGCAGGGCCTGAGGCTATCCGCAAGGCTTTGGCCAAGGTGCATACCTTGAGCTTTGAGCCCAGCAACGAGTTTTCCGGTGCTGACCTCATTATGGCCCGCCTTTCCGGCGGGGAAGGTGCCAGTGCCCGCCGGGCCAAGCTGGGGGAACTGCTGGGCCTGGGCTTTGCCAATGCCAAGACCTTCCTGAAGCGGCTTAACCACTATGGTGTGACCAGAGAAGAATTTACTGCCGCTGTGGCAGAGCTGGATAAAATAGATTCCTAAGGAGAAAGCATGGAAAAGCAAGAAAAAGTAGTACAGCCCAAGATTGCCAGCCGTGAGGTGACCACCCATATCCTCAAGGCATTCGGTCTCCGCATGAGCAAGAAACTGGGTCAGAACTTCCTCATTGACGCGGGCATTGTCCAGGGCATCGTGGATGCGGCAGAGATTGAGCCCGGGGAAAAGGTGCTGGAAGTAGGTCCCGGTATCGGCACACTTACCCAGGGGTTGGCAGAAGCCGGTGCCCAGGTGACGGCAGTGGAGCTGGACAAGAAACTGCCGGCGGTGCTGGCTGAGACCCTCAAGGCCTATCCCAATGTGACCATTGTGCCGGGGGATATCCTGAAGGTTAATATCCCGGAAATCATGGGGAAGGGCACCTTCAAGGTGGTGGCCAACCTGCCTTATTACATAACCACTCCCATCATCATGGCCCTGCTGGAGCGCCATCTGCCTGTTGAGCGTCTGGTGACCATGGTGCAGAAGGAAGTGGCGGAGCGCATGGTGGCAAAGCCAGACTCCAAGACCTACGGAGCCCTTTCCGTGGCTGTGCAGTATTATACGGAGCCGGAGATTGTGCTGAACGTGCCGCCCCGCTCCTTTATTCCTGCCCCGGAAGTCATGAGCGTGGTCATTGCTTGCAAGGTCAGGGAGACTCCTGCTGTGCAGGTGCAGGATGAGAAGATGTTCTTCCGGGTGGTGAAGGCCTCTTTCGGCCAGCGCCGCAAGACCCTCTCAAATGCTCTCAAAGGAGGCGGCTTCCCCAAGGAGCAGGTGCGGGATGCCATGGAAAAAGCCGGCCTTAATCCCACCCGCAGAGGGGAGACTTTGTCCCTGGAAGAGTTCGGCAGGCTCTCTGATGCTTTCACGGCTTTGGGGTGCAGCTTGTAAATTTGTATACATTGCAAAAAATGAAGGCTTAGTATTGCTACTATGCAAAAAATGTTATACAATAGGATTCGCACAAATAAACTATAGAAAGTAGGCGTAGCCATGGCACATACAGCTTGGTCCATTCTGCCACCAGTTATTACCATTGTTCTGGCTCTGTGGACGAAGGAAGTCTATATGTCCCTGTTGATTGGTATCTTTGCAGGAGCCATGCTCTTTACGGGGGGCAATATCTTGGAATCCATCCTCACCATGTTCCAGGTTTTGGGAGACAAGGTGGGAGGAAATGTCAATATCCTGGTTTTCCTGGTTATTCTGGGCATCCTGGTGGCGGCCATCACCCGTTCCGGAGCTACCCGGGCTTATGGCGAGTGGGCAGCCCGCCAGATTCGCGGCCCACGTCAGTCCCTGATTGTGACGGCTCTTTTGGGACTGGTCATCTTCATCGACGACTATTTCAACTGCCTTACTGTGGGCACAGTCATGCGCCCTGTGACGGACAAGTTCAAGGTGGCTCGCACGAAGCTGGCCTACATTATTGACGCCACGGCGGCTCCTATCTGCATTATTGCCCCGGTATCAAGCTGGGCGGCGGCAGTGGGTTCCTCCCTGCCTGAGGGTAGCGAGATTGACGGTTTCTCACTGTTTCTGCAGACCATTCCCTTTAACCTTTATGCACTGCTGACCCTGGCCTTTATGGCCTTCATCATCTGGACGGGCAGGGATTTTGGCCCTATGGCTCATAGCATAGCCCGCAGCAATGAGAACTTTGAGGTGCCTGAAGAATATCAGGATACTGAACAGGCGGCTATGGACAAAGAGGGCAATGGCAAGCTTATTGACCTTTTCCTGCCCCTTATTGTATTGATTGGGGCCTGCGTCTTCGGTATGCTCTACACTGGCGGCCTCTTCACTGAAGAGGGCAAGACTGTGGCTGATGCCTTTGCGGACTGCGATTCTTCCAAGTCCCTGGTGCTGGGTTCCTTCATTGCCTTTGTCTTTACGGGGCTCTTGTACCTGCCCCGCCACATTGTGAGCTTCAGCACTTTCTGCGACAGCTTTGGCTGGGGCTTCAAGGCTATGACTCCCGCTATCTTCATACTGTGCCTGGCCTGGACCCTGTCCGGCATCTGCAGTGACAAGTACCTTGATCTTGGCGGCTTTGTAGGCGGTATTGTCAGCGCCCATGCTTCCATCGTCATGTTCCTGCCGCCTATCTTCTTCCTGGTAGCTATCGGCCTGGCTTTTGCCACCGGCACCAGCTGGGGCACCTTTGGCATTTTGATTCCCATTGCCATTGCTATCCTTGGCACGGAAAATGCCAGCATGCTGGTGCTCTGCGTAGCGGCTATCCTGTCCGGCGCCGTGGGCGGCGACCATGCTTCACCCATTTCTGACACAACTATCCTGGCTTCGGCGGGGGCCCAGTGCCATCACATTGACCATGTGAGCACCCAGCTCCCCTATGTTATCACCGTAGGCACCTGCAGCCTTATCGGCTACATGGTGGACGGCTTCACCGGCAACGGTTGGGCAGGCCTGGGTGTGGGCTTCATCTGCCTGGCAGCAGCCATGGCCTTCCTGCTGGCCAAGGTCAAGCCCGTGCAGGAGTGAGCTTTTTAGATTAATTGCATAAAATAGAAGTCCGAGCAAATCGACAATGGGATGTCGTTTTGCTCGGACTTTTTGGTGTTGATTAGTTTTTACCCTTGCATGGCCTTCATGGCTAAGCCTAATATCAGTCCGCAAACTCCTGAGCCTGCCAGCAGCTTGATGACGCTGACCTTCATGCGGACAGCTATGAAGGTGGCGATAAGCATGATGACGCCGATGGGGTCGAGGCTGGCGGTCAAGTTTTTGGGCAAAGTGTCCGTGTTCCAGAGGGAGAGGATGACGAAGCCCAGGCCGGCTGAGCAGATGAGGGCGATGACGGCGGGGCGCAGGCCGTTCAGGATGCCGCGTATGATGCCAATGTCACCGTACTTGAAGAAAAGCTTGGCCACGATGATGCAGAGAATCAGGGAGGGGGTAACGAAGCCAAAGGTGGCCAGGATGGCGCCGGCTGTACCTGCCACTTTCATGCCGGCGAAGGTGGCGGCGTTGATGCCGATGGGACCGGGGGTCATTTGGGAGATGGTGAAGATATCCACGAACTCGCTGAGGGTCAGCCAGTGGTTGCCGTCCACCACGGCGGCCTGGATGAGAGGCATGGAAGCGTAGCCGCCCCCTACGCAGAAGAGGCCTACTTTCACAAATTCAAGATAAAGCTGTAAATATATCATGGGGGTCTCCTTAGTTGTACTTGCTGTCGCGCATGAGGGCAAGGCCAATAAGGCCGTCCAGCACCACCAGCAGCATGATATTGATATCGAAGCAGTAATTGGCGATAAAAGTGCCTGCGATGATGGCCAGAGGCAGAGCCAGTTTCTTTTTCAGTTGCTTCTTCAAGAGGTCATAGGCCACGTTCACGATGATGGCGGTGGCGCCGCACTGCATACCCTTCAGGGCATAGCGTACGTATTCGTTGTTGGCGAAAAGCTCATAGAAGCAGGAAATGATGGAAATGGTGATCAGTGGCGGCAGGATGGTGGCGAAAAGGGCGGTGAGGGTGCCGGCAAGTCCCGCCATGCGGTAGCCCAGCATGATGGCGGAGTTGCAGGCCACCACCCCCGGCATGGACTGGGCGATGGAAACCAGGTTCAGGGTTTCCTTGTCATCCAGCCAGCCGTATTCGTCGACGTATTTGGCCCTGAGCAGGGGGATAATCACAAAGCCGCCTCCTACAGTAAAGGCACTGATAAGGAAGGTGGATTTGAAAAGATTCCAGTAAAAATGGGGTGTGGACTGCCGCACCCGGGTTAATTCTTCTTCAGACATGGAAAGCCTCCTTCGCTTTGTATAGGTTTGGAACAATTTATACATTATAACGCTGTAGTTTAAGTTTTGCCATAGCGTATGACATTTTCACTTGTCAGCTTCCTGGTTAAATG
>CAJOIN010000102.1 GCA_905234515.1 uncultured Selenomonas sp. | reverse complement strand
TCTCCTTATTACTATTAGTTAAGCTATTCGATATACAAACAAAAACTCCCCCATAACAGCCCATTTTTCCTATAAAGAATATGCTCGTATCATGCACACAAAAAGAAGCCGTCTACGTCGGTGGTGAGGCCGTCCATGTGGGGGGCAGACCACGTTTTGCATCCATGGACAGGTGGATGCTATTATAGTTATGTTTGCCTTTATGCACGATAAATTATATAATTATGTGTACAAAATCACACTTTTATATATAATGAGGTGAATATATGGAAAGATTGGCTATGGAGCGATTGGTGGCCTGGAAAGAATCTCCATATCGGAAGCCGCTGATAGTAAAGGGTGTACGACAGGTGGGGAAAACCTGGCTTCTTAAGGAATTTGGTCGCCGCTACTATGACAATATTGCTTATTTCAACTTCGACGAAAACCCGGAGTATCGAGACTTCTTTGTCAGCACCAAGGATGTACGCCGTATCGTTCCTAATCTGGCCATGGCAGGCGGCCAGGAAATTATCCCCGGCAAGACTCTGCTTATCTTCGATGAGGTTCAGGATTGCCCGGAAGTTATCAATTCCCTTAAGTACTTCTGCGAGAATGCATCAGAATATCATGTGGCCAGCGCGGGCTCCCTACTGGGGATAACTTTGGCAAAGCCTTCCACCTTTCCGGTTGGCAAGGTGGAATTTGTAACCATCTACCCTATGACTTTCCATGAATTCCTTGTGGCCAGCGGTAGTGCCAACCTTGCTGCGTATATGGAACAGATAGATGAAATATCGCCAATCCCTGATGCTTTTTTCAATCCTTTGGCAGAGAAGCTGAAGATGTACTTTATAACTGGCGGTATGCCGGAAGTGGTCAGCCGCTGGGTAGAAACCAAGTCTGTGGGACAGGTTCAGTCAACGCTGCTGAATATTATTACTGCTTATGAACGTGATTTCATGAAGCACCCGGAAACCAAGGAATATCCCAAGCTGGACCGGATCTGGAACTCCGTGCCTTCACAGTTGGCTCGTGAAAACAAGAAATTCCTATATAATGTGGTAAAAGAGGGAGCACGAGCCCGAGAGTATGAGGATGCCCTGGAGTGGCTGGTAAATGCTGCGCTGCTGTATAAGATTTTTAGGATAATTTCACCAGGGCTGCCCATGGCAGGCTATGAGGATCTAAGCGCCTTTAAGATATACCTGGCTGACGTGGGGGTACTACGGCGGTTGGCAAAACTAGATCCTGTGGCATTCCGTGAAGGAAATCGCCTCTTCACAGAGTTTAAGGGGGCTTTGACCGAGAACTTTGTCCTGCAGTCCCTGATTCCCCAGTTTGACGCGTCTCCACACTACTGGTCGAGAATCAACCCGTCCTATGAAGTTGATTTCGTCGTTCAGCGCGAAAATGACATCATCCCCATCGAAGTAAAGTCCGACACGAATATCAAAAGCCGTAGCCTCAAGAAGTATGCTGAGACCTTTGCAGCCCAGACGAAGTTGAGGGTGAGATTTTCCATGAACAACTTACGCATGGATGATGGCGTGCTAAATATTCCGTTGTTCATGGTGGACCAAGCAGATAGGCTTATGGGAATGGCATTACAACAAAGATAGAATCAGCTTATAGACAAATAGCATGCTGACACGCCCATGGCATGCACAAGAAAAGAAGCCGTCCAATGGAAAGAACGGCTTCTTTTAATGTCTGTATTAAATTCAGACTCTCTTCCAGATATACTGCCTCGGCTCGCCTTTGAGGTACGCCAGCACTTCCTGGGACATCATTTCGCCGGACCAGCCGTCTACGTCGGTGGTGTCGCAGTATGCCTCAATCTCACGGCGGCGTGCCTCAGGCAGAGCCGTGCAGAGTTTGCCTATCGCTTAAATACAATCACAGTATAAAAGGAGTCACTCTATCTCTCAAACGGTCTATTTCACGAAGTCCTTCTGGTCGATGACGGCAGCCCGGGCGGTGTTCACCACATAGGCGGTCTTCTTCATCTTGGAGAACCAGTCCTTGTTCACGATGCCGCGGGTGGAGTCAACCACCGGCAGATGGATGCTGAGGATGTCGCACTCTGAGAGCATGGTGTCCAGGTCGCAGGCCCTGGCTCCCTCTGCCTCGATTTTCTCAGCAGGGAGATAGGGGTCATAAGCCAGGATTTCCATGCCGAAAGCCTTGGCGCGCTTGGCCACTTCACGGCCAATGGCGCCGAAGCCTGCCACACCCAGCTTCTTGCCGTAAAGCTCGAAGCCGATGCCGTAGTCTGTGAAGGGATGGTTCTCATCCAGGGGGCCAAAGGTGACGTTCTTCACGTCCGGCACATCGTAGATATTCGCCTTGGCGGGGCTGGTATGGTCGCCCTTGCGCAGACCTTCAGCAGAAATGGTGAGCTTCCTGGCCATGGCAATCATGAGGCCGAAGGTGAACTCAGCCACTGCCACCCTGTTGCGTCCCGGGGTATAGGAAAGGTCCAGCCCCCTCTCGCGGATAACCTTGTTGTCCACGGTGACAGGGGTGCCCTTGGCCACGCCGATGAACTTCATGCCGGAATCTGCCCAGTCGTTGATGGTGTCAGCGCCGGCATACTCGTCCCCCAGCACCACAATCTCATAACCCCGGCATTCCTCACGGGTCTGCTCCTCAGGGGCGTTGCCCTTGCCATGCTTCAGCTCGCCGGCCTCGGTGATATCGCAGTATTCCTCAATCTCACGGCGGCGTGCCTCAGGCAGAGCCGTGCAGAGTTTGCCTATCGCTTAAATACAATCACAGTATAAAAGGAGTCTCTCTATCTCTCAAACGGTCTATTTCCGCTTTGAAGCGGAAGAACTTTTCCTCTTAGGCCAAACCCAACTCCTCTGCATGGTCCTGCATGCCCTTGATGCAGCATTCCATGACCTCACCGGCCTCCATGCCCAGCATCTCGAAGCCCTTCTTGATGACCTCCCTGTCACAGCCGGCGGCGAAGCGCTTGTCCTTGAACTTCTTCTTCAGGGACTTCACCTCCATGCCCGCCAGTCGCTCCGGGCGCATGAGGGCATAGGCCTGGACGATGCCCGTGAGCTCATCCACAGTAAAAAGGCTCTTTTCCAGATCCGTCTCCGGAGCCTTTTCCTCCGTAACCAGTCCATAGCCGTGGGAGATGATGGTGAGGATATCCTCCTCCTCTACCCCCTCCGGGGCCAGGAACTCCCGCACATGGCGGCAGTGCTCGTCCGGGTATTTCTCATAGTCCACGTCATGGAGCCAGCCAATGGCCTCCCAGTGTTCCTTTTCCTCCCCGGTCACGCCGAAATGTTCCGCCATGGCCCCCATGGCAGCGCTGACTGCGGCCGCATGGGTGATGAGGTGCGCTTCGCTGACGTGTTTCTGCAAAATTTCCTTGGCTTTTGCTAATTTCAAACTCATACCAATCCCTCCCTATTATCTCTTATCTTATCACAGCCCAGAGCCTTTGACCATAATTCCCCCAGCCAGGCAGGAGAATTTCCCCGAAAACTAGAATACCTACCCATAATATTGCTTACTGAAGTACAGCCAGGAAAGGAGCAAAGCCATGGCAAGACCGCCCTCCATAGCAAAAATATATGGGGCAATCCTTCTGATGCTGGCCCTCTGCCTTGCCCTGCCCCTGCCCGCCAGCGCCAGCGCCCCTCCCTCCTCCGTCCCCCTGCTGAAGGTGGGCTATACCAGCACCCCCGGCCAGTTCCTGAAGGACGACCGCGGGCTCTATCAAGGGGTGGCTTACGAATACATATCCACTGTGGCCAGCTACATGGGTTGCAGGCTGGAATTTCATGAAGGAACCCCTGAGGAAAACCTGCAAAAGCTGCGGGCCGGGGAGCTAGACCTGGTTCCCTGCGAAACGCCGCTCCCGGACAGCAGTTTCACAGCCGTAAGCCTTGGAGCCAGCATGGACTACGCTCTCATCCGCAGCGACAACCCCGCCCTGGCCCAGAACCTTGCCAAGGCCGTGGCCGCTATCAATGAGATTGCCCCCTTCTACAGGCTCCACCTTATCGAGCAATACGCCCCTGCCTTTAACGACCTGAACCTCACCCCTGAGGAACAAGCTTACCTCAAGGAAAAGAAAGTCCTTCACAGCCTCACCTCCGAAGGCCAGCCCCCCTATACATACTTCAAGGAAGGTGAGCATCAGGGGGTCGTGGCGGACATCATGGACATCATTGCCAAAGACCTGGGGGTCACCATCACCTCAGCCCCCATGCAGGATATTTCCTCCCGGCTGCAAGCCATGTCCACGGGACAGATTGACTTCATTGCCGACCTCTACACCGACTACAACTGGGCCGAGGAAAACGAGGTCTGGCTCACCAAGCCCTATATCAGGCTGGACTATGTGCCCGTCATGCGCCGGGACGTGCCCCTGCCGGAGGAACCTGTTATTGCCTGCGCCCGGGGCCATTTCTACAACCGTGCCTATATCGAGCAGAATTACCCCAGCTCCCAGATACGCTACTACGCCACCCTCAAAGACGCCCTCCAGGCAGTCAGTGATGGCAAAGCAGACCTTATCTACCTGAAAGGCCTCACGGTCCACAACGACATCCATGACGGCGGCTACCTGAACCTCTACACCCCCGGCACCGTAGTCTTTTCCCATAACGTCTCCATAGGTGTCAGCCGCTATGCCGACCCCAGGCTCTTCACCATCCTGAACAAGGAGGTTTCCCACCTGCAGGAGAAGCAGATTACCTCCATCCTCACCCGGCATATGCACAGCCTGGGGAATGCAGGCACCATCTACGCCTTTATCTACTACCATCCTATCCAGTCCATGGCCGTGCTATCCGTCTTCTGCCTGCTCATCATCCTCTGCCTGGTGTTCTTCATGCTCCAAAAGCGCAGCTACCATAAGAAAATGTACAAGCTGGCCCATACCAACAGCGTCATAGGCCTCCACAACCTGCGCTGGCTGAACAAGGAACTGCCCCGGCTGATTGGCGAGCACAGCCAGCTCCGCAAAGAAGGAAAACTCTTCCTCATGTCCGTCACCATCGACAGGATTTCCTTCCTGAAGAAGACCTACGAGACACGCATGCTTATCAAAAGCCTGCTGAAGGTCATCAAGCACCAGCGTATGGAAAATGACTGGCTGCTGGCAGATGCCGTGAACAACGAGGTCACCAGCCTCTATATCCTCTGCCGGACCCCCGAGGGCATGGATATGCGCCAGGCCGCCCAGAAGTTCATTCTGGAGGGCAGCGTAGTCTACATTGGCAAGGTCCCCACCAACTTCACCTACCGCATCGGGCTGGCCCCGGTGCCTGCCCAGGGCGACATCAACCCCGCCTGGCTTATCGACTGCTGCCGGTCCGCCCAGACCGAAGCCATCGCCAGCGACCGCAGCCTGGTGATTTACGATGAGGACCTGGCCGGCCAAATGCTCAAGCGGCAGGAAATGGAACACCTCATGTACAAGGCCATGGCCAGCCGGGAATTCCAGATCTGGCTGCAGCCCAAATACGACCTGAAGACTAAGAGGACCATTGGCGCCGAGGCCCTGGTACGTTGGAACAGCCCTGAACTTGGCTTTCTGCTGCCCAGCGCCTTTATGGACCTCTTTGAAAAGAACGGCTTTGCCGTGGAGCTGGACTACCATGTGCTGGAGCTGGTCTGCGAGCTGCAGGCAGCCAGGCTCCGCCAGAGTCTGCCTGTCATCCCCATTGCCGTGAACCAGACGGGCCTCCATATCTCCGAGCAGGGCTACATAGGGAATATGCGGGAAATCATCGACCGCTGGCGGCTGCCTGCGGGGCTTATCGAGCTGGAGATTACCGAGACTGCCTTCATCGACTTTACCACCAAGGAGCAGCGCAATGATGCCGCCCAGATTATCGACGACCTGCAGGAAATCGGCTTCTCCCTGTCCATGGACGACTTCTGCACCGGCTACTCCTCCCTGTCCATGCTGCAGAATCTGCCCATGAACGTCATGAAAATAGACCGCAGCATCCTCATTGCCGCCGAAAGCACCGCTCGCTCCTTCCGCATCCTGCGCCATGTCATCGCCCTGGGCAAAGCCCTCTCCATGAACGTGCTGGCGGAAGGCATTGAAACGGAGGAACAGGAAAAGCACCTTATAGCCTTAGGTTGCGACAGCGGCCAGGGCTTCCTCTACGCCCGGCCCATGCCCGCCCGGGAATTCTACGAAGAATTCTTGCCAAAGCACAGCTAAAGGTTTCTTTATTTCAAACAGATCTAAACACAAGCCCCCAGACCACCTGGCTAAATCTCCACATACAGATTTACGCCAAGTGGCCTGGGGGTTATTCTTGCATATCATATACCTGCTATTTCACCAGATAATACCCTTTCCCGCTGATGCGCAGGACCTTGCCCTCATCATCCAGCCAAAGGGCAAACTCAGTGAAATACAGGGCGGACTGGTCATCAAGCACATAGAGCCCATCATACTCAATCCCCTTTTGACGGCTTTTCTCCGCGCCTTCCGTCCAGAAGGACTCATCGCTGACCTTATATTCCTCTGCCAGCTTGGCAGCATAATCCTTCAAGTCCACCTGGCGCTTCTCCCCTACCTCCATGGGAATCTCTGCTTTCCCCTGCCTGATGTTGAAGGTATAGGCCAGACGGTAGCCGGCCACGGGCACTCCTCTCTGGCTGGGGCGGAATGACACCATGTTTTCTTTTTTCGGACCCTCTGGATGCTTGGCTTCCATCCCCGGCACGTAATTCGACCACTCTATCTCCTTCACCTGTTTGGCAAATTTCTCATCATCCACCAGATTGCTGCGAATATAATCCACACAGCTTTTCACTGCCGCTGCCCGCTCCGGGGAAACAGGGTGAGTCATGTCAATCTTGCCCGCCCTATAAAGCCCCTCTTCCTTCAGCAGTCCTATCAGGCGGTCCTGCTGGTTATGCAGGGGCACCCGCATCACATTGAGCGGTGTCAGGGAAAACACCACCATCAGGGCTGCCGCCACCAGCAAAAGGCAGCGGATTTCCCTTTTCATCATGCGGGCTGCCAGCAGCAAAATCCCATAAGCCGTGAAAATCATGGACAGATAGCGCAGGGTAGTAAGGCCGTAGGCCTCATAGCGAATCCAGATGCCGTAAAACTGCGTTGCCAAAATGGGCAGGAACAGGACAAGACCCCAGCCCATGAACTTCTCAAACCACCGCTGCCGTATATCGTTCCAAAAGAAGTAAAAGCAGCCGAAGCCCAGCAAGGCCAGGGAAGCGTACAGATTCATGGCCCCCACGGGCATCTCCTGCTGCAGGATAATCTTGCCTATATACAGGTAGAGAATCACCAGCAGCACAATGTAGCAGGGAAAGACCATCCCCGTGACAAGCCTGGGCAGGGACGCCTCCCCTGCGGCCGGATTCTGCCCGCCCCGAGGAGCCAGGCACAGGAAAACGTAGATGGCGCAAGTCAGGGGCACCACGCCCAGCAGGAAGATATTCACCTCCACCGGGAACTCAAACAGCAATGCCTCCACCGCCGCCAGACAGATGCCAAAGCTTTTTAGTACCCTGGATAAGGATTTCTTTATAGTTTTCACGCAGATAACGAAAATTCATGGGTATATCCCCCGCTTATGCCTGGGGCAGAGCCAGATAATCATTGTCATCTTCGCCGAAAAGGCTTTTGCCGGATATGTATTTCACAGGCACCACCGTCATGAAGCTGAACAGGAAGAACAAAAAGGCGGAGCCTGTGAGGGCTATGACTCTCATGGTCTCCACAAAGCTCCTGCCCCCCTCCACTTCATGCTTTAGCAGCATCCACAGCAGGAAGAAGGGACCCAGGGTAAGGAAGAACGCCAACAGGCTGTCCGAAAAACTGCCCGTCAGCAGGCCGAACTTCGTGGACAAGGCAACGCCGCCGGAGATGACCAGATTGGCCAGTATATACCAGCAGAAATTCTTGTACCTGCCGAAAATCTTGAACCGCTTGCGGTTGAAAAACACCGACAGCCCCAGTGCTGCCAACAGAGAGAGGGGGCCTATGAATATTCCAGCCATAACCATCAAGAACAAGCTTAGCGCCAGGCAGGGCAAAGTCCTTAGCAGGAAATGAAACACCCTGCCCTTGTAGAAAATACAAAACAGCAGCACCCCCAAAAACAACCGCAGCACCAAACGCAAGTCAGTCCAGAAAGTCATCCAGCTTGAGCCAAAGGCGATATACGCCACCCCCGACACCAGCACACAGAAGGTAGTCAGCTTCAGCACCGCCAGCAGCATAATATATTTCTTATACCGCTCCTCCTCCGTGGGAAACCGCTTGGCCAGATTAAAAAAATCCTTTATTTTCCCCATTATCCGTCCTCCAGTTAAAATATGTAATGTAT
>CAJOIN010000101.1 GCA_905234515.1 uncultured Selenomonas sp. | reverse complement strand
CTGCAGGATTTGCTGATTTATGTTACCAAGGGACTGTCGGCGGTGACGAGCAGGCTTAGGGCAGAGGGGAAAGATGTGGCCAGGGAGGTAAACCATCTGGTGACTCTGAATCTCTTTGCCACCATCACTAATGCTAATTTTGATGGGGAGGTCGTGAAGGCAAGGATAGAAGAAACTCTGCAGGTCAAGTCAGGGCTTTTGGGAGAGCTGGCTGATCATGAGAACCTGCCGGAGGCGGCCCTTTGGACAGGTGCTGCAGCAGAGTTTGAGGCCAAGGCCAAAACGGTGGGAATCCTCTCTGAGAACAATGAGGATATACGCAGCCTGAAGGAACTCATCACCTACGGTCTGAAGGGGCTGGCTGCCTATCTTTGGCATGCCACTGTGCTGGGGAAAGAGGATGAGAGCCTGGATGCTTTCCAGCAGGAGGCTTTGGCGAAGCTCCTGGACAGCAGCTTGGGGGCAGAGGAACTTACTGCCCTGGCACTGGAGGCTGGTAAGTGGGGTGTGCAGGGCATGGCCCTGCTGGACGAGGCCAACACTTCTGCTTATGGCAACCCGGAAATCACCAAGGTTGATTTGGGGGTCAGAAAGAATCCCGGTATCCTTATTTCCGGTCATGACCTTCATGATCTGGAGCTTTTGCTGGAACAGACAGAGGGCACGGGGGTGGATGTCTACACTCACGGAGAAATGCTGGCGGCCCATTACTATCCGAAGTTCAAGCAGTACAAGCACTTTGCTGGCAATTACGGCAACGCCTGGTGGAAGCAGAAGGAGGAGTTTGAAGCCTTTAACGGTCCTATCCTTATGACTACCAACTGCATTGTACCGCCGAAGGATTCCTATAAGCACAGGCTCTTTACCACCGGGGCTGTGGGCTTCCCAGGCTGCACTCACGTCGAAGAAGTGAACGGCAGGAAGGATTTTTCTGCGCTGATTGAAATGGCTAAGCAGTGCCAGCCTCCCACGGAACTGGAGCAGGGACAGATTGTGGGCGGCTTTGCCCATGAGCAGGTCTTTGCTCTGGCGGATAAGGTAGTGGAGGCTGTAAAGTCCGGAGCAGTGAAGAAGTTCGTAGTCATGGCAGGCTGCGATGGCCGCATGAAATCCCGCAGCTATTACGAGGAATTTGCCAGGGCTTTGCCGAAGGATACCATTATCCTTACGGCAGGCTGCGCCAAATACAAGTACATCAAGCTGAACCTGGGGGATATCGGTGGCATACCCCGGGTATTGGATGCCGGCCAGTGCAATGATTCCTACTCCCTGGCGCTGATTGCCCTGAAGCTCAAAGAGGTTTTTGGTCTTGAGGATATCAACGAGCTGCCCATTGCCTACAACATCTCCTGGTATGAGCAGAAGGCGGTCATTGTGCTGTTGGCTTTGCTGCACTTAGGTGTGAAGAATATCCATCTTGGTCCCACCCTGCCAGCCTTCCTGTCCCCCAATGTGGCCAAGGTGCTGGTGGAGAATTTCGGCATCGGCGGCATAACTAATGTGGCTGATGACATCAAGGCCATGATTGGTTGATTCACGAGTGGTAAAATAGGAAGCAGGAGAAAGCTCATGTTAAGGAAAATAGTAGAAATAGACGAGGAGAAGTGCACGGGGTGCGGGCTCTGTGCTGAGGCCTGCCATGAAAGTGCCATTGAGATGGTAGAGGGTAAGGCCAAATTGGTGAAGGATGATTACTGCGATGGGCTGGGAGACTGCCTGCCAGCTTGTCCGGCAGATGCTATCCGCATTATAGAGCGGGAAGCGGCAGCTTATGACGAGGCGGCGGTCTTGGCCAGGAAAAGGGTTGTTTCAGACATGAAGGGCTGTGCTGCAGAGGAGGTACCAGCCCAGGCAGGACGCCTTTGCACCTGGCCGGTGCAGATACAGCTGGCGCCTGTGCAGGCGGAATATTTTCAGGGGGCAGACCTGGTGATAGCTTCTGACTGTACAGCTTATGCCTATGCTGGCTTCCATAGACGCTTCCTGCAGAACAAGGTGGTGCTTATAGGCTGCCCCAAGCTGGATCCGGTGGATTACAGCATGAAACTGGCAGAAATCTTCCGTGAGAATGACTTGCGCAGCGTGCAGATAATCCGCATGGAGGTGCCCTGCTGCGGCGGCATGGAATACGCCGTTAAAAAAGCAGTGGAAGCCAGTGGCAAGAAACTGTCCTGCAGTGTGATTACTATATCCCTGTCAGGGGAAATAATGGATTGATTCCTGTAGCCCCAAGGCCCCGCTTATTCAGCGGGGCTTTAAGTGCAGGCGCGGCCTGGCAGGAATGGCAAGATGTATATATGGTCTGGAGGTGGCAGCTTGGATACCAGGGAGCGGCTGGCGGCTGTTTTTGGGAAAAGCCTTTTGGCAGAGGGGATGAAGAAAGAGGAGCTAGAAGAGTTTCTTTCCCTTAGCCGTGTGGGGCTGATGAGCATTGGCAAGGGAAATGTAATCTTTCATGATGGGGATATGCCTCGTTGCCTTTACATGTTGGTGGAAGGGGAGGTCCATATCCAAAAGGATACTTTCACTGGCCGTAGGATTTTCCTGTCGGAGATTGACGAGCCTGGAGACGTATTTGGTGAGGTATATCTTCTTTTGCGAAAGCCCTATGACATGTATGTGGAGGCAGTGAAGGATACAAAGCTGCTGGCCATAGACAGCGGGGCCTTCTCCCTGCAGGAGGCTGCCGGCAATCATGCTGCCCTGCTGGTACAGCAGAACCTGATGAGGGTGCTGGCAAGAAAAGCCTATTTTATGCATACCAAGCTGAAAATCCTGGCCAGCGGCAGCCTGCGGGAGAGGATTATCAGGTTTCTTTTTTGGAGCATGGATGCCGGTGGCTCTGTCCGTCTGGATATTACTCGGGAAACCTGGGCCAGTTATTTAACCGTGGCTCGTCCCTCCCTGTCAAGGGAATTGGGCGCTCTTCAGTCAGAGGGCATCCTGCAGGTGGAGGGCAGGAATATACAGGTGCTGGACAAGCAAGCTTTTGAGTCATATCTCTAAATGAAAGGCCCTGCAGGACGTGGAAATATCACGGTTCCTGCAGGGCTTTCGTGTATGAGGGAGGCTTAATGCTTTTCTTTGTATTTCTTCCTGAGCTCCAGCTTACGCTTCATTTGGGCCACAAATGAAGCAGCGGCGGAGAAATCCTCCTCATTGGGATGATTTTCTGCCCGCTTCCAGCGTTCCATGGCTGCGGCGCCGCCGTGGGGGTCATCGGGGGAAGCATTCTTCCGCTTTTCGATAAGGGCGGGATTTATCTTGCCCTGGCAGCCGAAGGTGCCAAGGATGTCGCAGCCTTCACCAAGCAGATAGGCCGCCCGGGCGTAGGCGGTAACGGCGTGCTCGCTGCCCGGGTCTGTACCGTGGGTTTCAAAGAGTATGACGGTGGCATTTTTTATCTTGGGTAGGTATTTCATCATTTTCGGGTCAGGGCCTCCCAGCCTCAGCCAGTAGCCTAAGGCAACGACCTCGTATGAGGATAAATCCTCTGGTATTTCCTCCACAGGCATTAAATCTGCCTCGCCGGCGGTCCTGGCCATGGCTTCTGCCACCTGCCTGGTGTTGCCGGTAACAGAGGAATAAAATACGCCCCATTTTCCCATATACGTCATCCTTTCAATAGTTTGCTTTATTTGTTTTTATGCTCACCATATCATATTTGCCGAAAGATTTCCGTTGCATTTGTTACAGATGAATAGGGAGGGAAAGTAAAAGGCTGCCGGAAAGTCCCGAGAGAGCTTTCCGGCAGCCTTGCCTGTGGCCCTATGGCCAGCTTATTTCTTTTCTTTCTTATCCTTGGTTTTAGCCTTGGCGCGGTCGTCCACCTTTTTCTGCTGCTGGTACTTGGCATAGTCCACACCCATGCTGGCCAGCTTGTGCTTGAAGGCCATGACGGGATGGCGCAGGAACATGCTGGTGCTGGTGGAGTTCATGATCTCCAGGAAGTCATGGGTCTGCTTGGAGCCAAAGCAGGGACGGTCGCAACGGTCGCAGATGGGCTTGGTGATGCCGTAGGGGCAGCGGTTCATCTTGGTCATGACCGTGGCCAGCAGGGCGGTGCACTTGGGGCACAGCTTGTCGCCGGAGGTGTCGTGGTGCTTGTGGCAATAGATGCCGAAGGTCTTGCGGATATTGGCTTTCTCCTTCGGGATATTGTTCTTTATTTCAGGGGGCTTGCGCTTCGGCAGGAAGCGTGAGAAAATGCTCATTTTGAATCACCTTTCGATTATTATATGTATTATGCTATAAGCTCTCCCTACTATTTTAAGGGCAAATGGACTTAAAAGCAAGCGGTGGGGATATTCTCCTTGCAGAAAAGCCCTGCTTGAGATACACTTAGTGGGTGAGAATGACTGTTAGGAGGAGATTAAGATAGAATTTTTGAAGAAACACAGCAAGGTTATTTCCAATATATGCGTGGTGCTGCTGGTTATCGGCGCCATTATGGTGAAGGTAGAGGATAGAGGCTGGGATGCGGTGTTCCATGTGGGGGATGCCTATATGCTGGCTGGTGCTGTCCTGGCGTTTATTGTTTTGCGTATGTATGTGAAGCATAAGCAGGAGAGTGACGAGAGAAAGTAAGGGACTGTCATGGCGCGTGGAAAGGAATTCTTGGATGAAGCAGGGAACCTGAGCACGGATGCCCTGAAGAACATCCTGAACAATACCATAGAGACCATAGAGTCAAACAAGGCGCAGATCTTTGACATTTACGAAGCCACCAGGGATGAGGTAGAGCGCAGCAAGCAGCAGCTGGCGGAGCTTAAAGAAAAAGCTCGGGAAACCATTGACAGGGTGGATGAGCTGGTCAAGGAGGAGCAGCGGGAAAAGCAGAACCTGGTACAGGTCAGCAGCAATTTTTCCCAGTATTCCGAGGAGCGCATCAGGGAAACTTATGAAAAGGTTAAAGATGTGCAAGTAGCCCTGGGGGTGGAGAGAGAAAAGGAAGCTGATTTGCGGGAGCGCCGGGACAAGCTGGAACTGCGCCTCAGGAAGCTGGGAATCATGCTGGATCAGGCGGAGCATTTGGCCTTGGCTATTGGCTCTGTTTTTTCTTATTTGGCTTCCCAGGTCAGTGGCGTCATGTGGAAAATCGAGGCGGTGCAGAAGGAGCAGTTCGTAGGGGCCCGGGTTATCAAGGCCCAGGAAGAGGAACGCTACCGCATGTCCCGGGAAATCCACGATGGTCCTGCCCAGGATTTGGCCAATATGATGATTCAGACTTCCATTGTGGAGAAACTGCTGGATTATGATCCAGAGGAGGCCAAGCGCACCTTGAAGGAGCTGCGTTTGCAAATCAAGGAGTGCCTTACCAGTGTCAGGCATATCATCTTTGATATGCGTCCCATGGCCCTGGACGATTTAGGACTTGTGCCGGCTCTGCAGCAGCTGGTGGCAAGACTTTCCACCCGTGGCATCATAGCTACGGAGTTCTCTGTGGAGGGCAATGTTTATGAGCTGCCCAAGCATGTTGAGATTGCAGTTTTCCGCATAGTACAGGAGGCTCTCAATAATGTTGTCAATCATGCTGGGGTGAAGGAGGCCAAGCTGCGCCTGTTGTTCACCGGTGCTGCCCTGTCTGTGCTGGTGGAGGACAAGGGCAAGGGCTTTGATGTGGAGGCCCGCAGAGAGGAAATTGCCAAAGCAGAAGATACTGCTGAAGAGGAATCCTCTGCTGAGGCGCAGGAAAATGACTCAGGAGAGGATTCCCTAAGCTTTAAGCAGGAAGAAAAAATGAGTCATTTTGGCATGATTAGCATGGAGGAACGCGCCCGCATTGTTGGTGCCCAGCTGAAGGTGACTTCCGTGATAGGAGAAGGCACCAGGGTGCATCTGAGGCTGGAGCGCAAGGCGCTTAACCAAAAGGAACATAACGATTGATGAATATAGAACAGAAGCAGGCTCCCATTGCTGAGGCCATGAGAAGGTACCGCACAGACGGGGCTGTGGCCTTTCATACTCCTGGCCATAAACAGGGGCTGGGAGCCCACCCTCTGCTGAGGGAGCTTATTACGGAGCAGGGGCTCAGGGAGGAAGTCTCCCTGATGGAGGAGCTGGATGACCTCCATGAGCCCACCATGTGCATAGCTGAGGCTCAGCAGCTGGCGGCGGAGCTTTACGGTGCCGAGCAGGCGTACTTTTGCATTAATGGCACTACCGGAGCTATCCAGGCTATGCTGATGGGAACCCTGTCCCCGGGAGAGACGGTGCTGGTACCCAGAAATGCCCACCGCTCCATTATCGGGGGGCTGATACTTTGCGGCGCAAGGCCTGTTTATTTGCAGCCTGAGGTGGAGAAAAGGCTGGGCATTCCCTTGGGGATTGGGCTGCCTGACTTGCAACGGGCGGTGGCGGACCATCCCGAGGCACGGGCCGTGATACTTGTTTACCCCACCTATTATGGTGTGACAATGGATTTAAGGGCTGTGGCAGA